>LWTN01000242.1 GCA_002101225.1 Cycloclasticus sp. symbiont of Poecilosclerida sp. M
GTGAATTAATCCAGAGGAGCTAAATCTTTAAAGAGGCGAAATTTGGTGCCAGCGATTCTAGCAAAACAGAGAAATACTCCGAAAAATATCTGAAATCATTTGTAGGAATTCAAGTTGTTAAATATCCGTCATCATCAATCACTGTATAAGTTCAGAAAGGTATTGCACTCAAGTGAGTTAATTATATGCAATTTTCAAAGATTCATTAAAAGCGCTATAATTTGGTTTTAAAAATAGCGATTTCTAGATAGTTTATTAATAATTACTGTCTAGTAATCGCTGATTTATTAATAAAAAAGTACTAAAACCAATAATTATTTTGCAAATCAAACTGCATACTAACTAAAGTCGAAGCCGCCCGCATCCCGCGATACCATTGAGCCTCTCAGGGTTCCTCAAGAAATAAAGATTATTCAGAACTAACTAGACCCTACCATTAATACTAGCATGTCAAACCTATATAAATAAAAAAAGCCCGCTAAGAAGCGGGCTTTTTTAGACATTATGCATATCAAACACTAAATAATTAAACCTTCATCTGGCGCCATCACACAATCACTGCCGGCCATAATAACCGGTGCCAACCCATGTGCCCGAGGAAGCAATTTTGCTGCAAAGAATTTTGCCGTTGCAATTTTACCTTTATAAAAAGCTCCGTCTTGAGCCACAGCAACTTTCGAAGCGCGTAACCAGTAATAACCTAATACGACCAAACCGAATATTTGCAAGTAATCTACCGCTGCTGCTGCTGCGTCATTTGGGTTAGCTTCTTTTGATTTAATTAACCAATCAGTGGTTTCTTGTAGCGTAGCCAAAGCTTCGCTCAACGGCTTCGCTATGAAGGCTAGAGCATCATCGGCTAAAGACAGCTCACTCGACACATCAGCAAAAAAGTCTTTCGGTAGCCGACCACCATTCATCGATAATTTACGGCCAATTAAATCCATTGCCTGAATACCATTTGTCCCTTCGTAGATACAAAAAATCTTGCTGTCTCGAAGGTTTTGTTCCATGCCATTTTCTTTAATATAACCATGACCACCGTACACTTGCACACCTAAGCCTGTGACCTCGACGCCCACATCGGTAATAAATGCCTTACAAATAGGCGTCATCAAATCTACACGTGCTTTTGATGCTGCCCGAACCGCATCATCCGCATGGTTTTCAGATAAATCCACGTGCTTAGCCGTATCGTATGCCATCATCCTGCAACCTTCTGTTAACGCTTTCATCGTCAACAACATACGGCGCACGTCTGGATGAACAATGATCGTATCGCTATCAAAAGATGATTCTGTTTTACGTGTTAACGGCCTACCTTGCTTACGCTCTTTAGCGTAAGTGATTGCATTTTGTGTGGCGCGCTCGGCAACGCCCAAGCCTTGCATTCCTACCATTAAACGCGCTGAATTCATCATCACAAACATATTCTGAATGCCTTTGTTCAACTCGCCAACCAAATAACCTTTTGCGTCATTAAAGTTCAGCACACAGGTACAAGAACCATGAATACCCATTTTTTCTTCAATGCTTGGGCAAACGATGGTGTTTCTATCACCCAATGAGCCATCCTCATTCACCATAAATTTGGGCGCAATAAACATGCTAATACCACGAATGCCTTCTGGCGCACTCGGGGTTCTGGCTAGTACTAAATGCAAAATATTGTCGGTTAAGTCATGCTCACCAGCCGTGATAAATATTTTGCTGCCTTCAATTAAATAACTTCCGTCTTCTTGTGGTGCTGCTTTTGTTCTTACTTGACCTAAGTCACTGCCCGCACCTGGTTCGGTAAGGCACATCGTGCCACTCCAATCACCTAAGCTTAAGTGACTCATGTAAGTCTCTTTTTGCTCCTGTGTACCGTGTGCTTTCAGTGCCTCATACGCTCCATTGCTCAAACCAGGATAAAGTGAGAATGCAGCATTCGCACCCGACAACATATCGGTTACCGCCGTTGCTAAACTATAAGGAAGACCTTGCCCGTCAAACTCGATGTCTTTATCAAGCCCAATCCAACCACTTTCGGCATAGGCTGCATAGGCGTCTTTAAATCCTGCAGGGGTTGTTACTTCACCACCATTTAATTGCGCACCTTCGGCATCGCCCGATTCATTTAAAACACCAATCGTACCGTCAATTTGTTTTGCGGCCTCTTCTAACACGCCCGACACGATATCAGGCGTTGCATCTTCAAATTTCTCTATTTCAGTTAACGATCCAACATTAATTATTTCGTTTAAGACAAACTCCATGTCCCGAACGGGGGATTTATATTCTGCCATTGTATTTCCTTAATAAAGATATCTTAGCGATATTAAACGTTCGATTAATTCATTGCAATAAAAATCTAACGGCTATTAGTTTTTATTTGTAAGCCGACCCCTTTAGAAAAAACATCCCACAGCGCATACATAGTTTCTTCAATTTCATCTGCTGGCTGCCGCCGCATTTGTAAAATACAGCCTTCCATAATCACCCAAAGCGATCGAGCGATTGGAAGCGGCTCGCCTTCAAACTTAAACCTGCCTATCAGGCGGCCCTTTTCTAGAACGCTTGAAAGAAATTGTTCAGACTCAGAAAATATTCTTTCTCTAAAGTAAGTAATTTCTTTTTTATCATCGCGACCCATTTCCAAGAAGTAACCCGCCGAACAATCCACCATCTCAGGGTCTTTTAACAAATCTTTGGTGCCACTAAAAAAAAGTGCCAGTTGCCGCGCAGGACTTTCTATTGGCAACATAGGGATGAATATTTTTTCTCTTAAAACATGGCGAAACTGTTTCAAGCACTCAAAATAAAGCGCTTCTTTGTTTTTAAAATGCCAATAAAGAGCACCCTTACTTAGCTCAGAAAGAACAGAAATTTCTTGAATCGAAACACCGTCGAAACCTCTGTCACCAAACAAAGGGTATGCTGTGCTAACAATATGCTCACGTGTTAGTGCAGAAGTGTTTCCGGATTTTCTAGCCATAATTTATTCTTCAAAAAAAGAAGGCCGGTTAAACCGGCCTCCTTCATTATCTATTTGCTGTGTTTTAGCTTTTATGAAGCTTGAATACCCACAACGAGCCACCTTGATTAAGTGTTTTGATACGTTTTGCAACGTCGCCACCCCAAAGAGGAACAGCACCACCCCAACCAGAAGGTACAGCAATATATTGCTCACCGCCCATTTCCCAAGTTACTGGAATACCGACGATGCCTGAACCTGTTTGAAATTTCCAAAGCTCTTTACCTGTTTTAGCATCCAATGCATTCAAGTAGCCTTCAGGTGTTCCGAAGAAAACCAAGTCGCCGCCTGTTGCTAGCACACCACCCCATAAAGGCGCATTGTTTTTATATTCCCAAACTTGTTTGCCTGTTTTAGGGTCCATCGCTCTAAGCGCACCGATGTATTCTTCATACAAAGGTTTGATTGTGAAACCAGCACCTAGGTACGCAGCACCTTTTTTATAGGTAATCGCTTCATTCCATAAATCCATGCCCCATTCGTTCGCTGGAACGTAGAACAAATCAGTTTTAGGACTGTAAGCCATTGGCATCCAGTTTTTACCACCTAAGAATGAAGGAACAGCAAAGGTTGATGTACCTTTCTTACCATCTTTAGATTTAGCTGGGTCACCTGGACGCGCTGTTGCTGTTTCAACTGGGCGACCAGTTTTCATATCAACACCTGTTGTCCATTCTTGTCTCGTAACAAATGGATCTGCTGAAATCAGTTTACCGTTCTTACGGTTGATGACGTAGAAGAAGCCATTTCTGTCAGCTTTCGCACCCGCTTTGATGGTTTTTCCGTCTTTCTTTAGGTCGAAAGAAATAAATTCGTTCACCCCATCAAAATCCCAAGCCTCATTCGGTGTTGACTGATAATGCCAAACCATTTTTCCTGTATCAGGGTCAATCGCTACTGTAGATGCAGCATAAAGGTTATCACCAGGACGTAAATGTGAATTCCAAGGAGCTGGGTTACCTGTACCGAAGAACAAAAGATCAACTTCATGGTCATACGTACCGCCTAACCATGTTGCTGCGCCGCCTGTTTTCCACATATCGCCCGGCCATGTTGCCCCACGCGTGCCGGTAACGCCATTATCTGTTTTCTTGCCGTTTTTCCAAATATGACCCATATGGCCTTCAATCACTGGACGAATCCAAACAAGCTTACCTGTCAACGCGTCACGTGCTTCGACACGGCCGATAACACCAAACTCGCCACCTGATACACCCGTGATAACTTTGCCTTTAACAACGATTGGTGCAGCAGTTAGCGAATAACCTGCTTTATAGTCGTCAACTTTTGATTTCCAAACAACCTTGCCCGTTTTTTGGTTTAAGGCAACGATTTTTGCATCAAGTGTTCCAAAGATAACCAAGTCGCCATAAAGTGCTGCGCCACGGTTAATAACGTCACAACAAGGAAGAATGCCGTCTGGAAGACGGTGATTGTATTCCCATAATTCCTGGCCTGTTTTTGCATCAATTGCAAATAGACGAGAATATGAAGCGGTTACAAAAATACGGCCGTCATAAATAACGGGTTGCGCTTCTTGTCCACGTTGTTTTTCGCCACCAAATGAAAATGACCATGCTGGCACTAAGTCTTTAACCGTATCTGCATTTACTTTATCAAGCGGGCTATAACGCTGCGCTTGCAAGCCAATACCATAAGATACAACGTTTTCTGTGTTTTTTGCATCGTTAAGAATATCCTCGTCTGTTACGCCTGCATTTGCATTCGTCGCGATTGCGGCAAATGAAAATACTGAGCCAATCAGAGCGGTTTTCAACGCTGACTTAATTTTACGTAGATCCATTTATTACTCCTCTTTGTGTTTTCTAATAGAAATGTAAGATGCCCATGTTCCAATGTTTTTAAGTTTTAATTTGAAACGCAGGCTTTTAAGTTTACCATAAAGCCCTCTCAGCTCAATAGGTTTGTAAAAATCCATGACAACCCCACTGTTTCAGCAGCTCGAACACGGCATTACCTGCATTGATACCGGTTACATGCGACCTGGCCTTGCTAGTTGCTATTTAATAGAGGAAGGTGGCCGCGCCGCTTTTATCGACACGGGTACTTTTTATACAGTCCCCACGTTATTACGCTTATTAAAAGAAAAAAATATTCCTATCGAACACGTCGACTACGTCATTCCCACCCACGTTCACCTAGACCACGCGGGCGGTGCAGGCGAGCTGATGCGGCAACTACCAAACGCGCAATTGATTATCCACCCAAGAGGTGCTCGACATATGATTGACCCAAGTCGACTACAAGCCGGTGCGAGTGCGGTTTATGGCCAAGAAGAATTTGCTAAGCATTACGGTGAGCTTATTCCCATTCCAGAGAGTCGCGTCACTTCAGCTGATGATGGGTTTAGCGTTGAACTTAATGGCCGAACGCTCTCTTTTATTGATACCCCCGGTCACGCCAAACACCACTTTTGTATCATCGATAAAAAAAGCCAAGGCATGTTCACTGGTGATACTTTTGGCGTCGCGTACCCTGAACTCATATCTGCAAAAGGGACTTTTATCTTCCCACCGTCTTCGCCCGTCGACTTCAACCCTGAAGACTGGGTAACCTCTGTTGCTAGACTCCTGTCCACAGGGTCACAGCGCGCTTATCTCACACATTACGGCATGGTCGAAAACTTAAACCCGCTGGCCGATACACTAAAAACGCAGATTAAGCAATTTGCTCAATTTGCTCAGTCTGCCGAGTCAACTCAACAACTGGGTGCCTTAGTCACAAACTATTTAGTACGCGAAGCTCAAACAAATAACCCAAGCTTAAGCGAAGAAACTATCTTAGATGTCTTGTCGTTAGACCTAGACCTAGTAATACAGGGCTTGGCTGTGTGGATTGAAAAAATGCGTGAAAAATAATAGAATGGTCGTTTAATTATGTGATTCTATGGCTCACGCCTATTCGGTAATTTAACAAAAAAATAGAATTAATTTGGAGAATATGATGGGAAAGTACGTAGAGCAATATCAACAATCACTGAGCAACCCTGATGGGTTTTGGGCTAAAGCCGCTGAAGCAGTTGACTGGGACCAACCCGCAACGAAGGTTCTCGATGATTCGAAAGCCCCCATGTATCGCTGGTTCTCAGGCGCCAAACTCAACACCTGCTACAACGCGCTAGACCGTCACGTTAAAAATGGCCGCGCCGAGCAAGCAGCTCTTATCTACGACAGCCCCGTTACCGACGCTAAAAGAACTTACTCTTACCAAGAATTACTCGACGAAGTTTCAAAACTCGCCGGCGTTTTGGCTGATTTAGGCGTAGAAAAAGGCGATCGCGTACTTATATATATGCCGATGATTCCACAAGGCGTTATGGCGATGCTCGCTTGCGCACGTATTGGCGCGGTTCATTCTGTCGTATTTGGTGGTTTTGCCGCTGCCGAACTAGCAACACGTATTAACGACGCTAAACCTAAAGTGGTTCTTTCAACATCTTGCGGCATTGAAGGCTCGCGCATCATTAAATACAAACCTTTATTAGATGGCGCGATTGAGCTATCTACTCATAAACCCGCTAACACCGTTATCTTTCAACGTCCGCAAGCAGTCGCCGATATGCAAGAAGGCCGTGATGTTGATTGGGCGAGTGCCGTTGCCAGCGCAACACCTGCCAATTGTGTTTCAGTAGAAGCCACAGACCCTCTTTATATTTTGTACACCTCTGGCACAACAGGCCAACCTAAAGGCGTTGTTCGCGATAACGGCGGCCATGCGGTTGCCTTAATGTGGACCATGAAAAACCTCTACAACATCCAACCTGGTGAAGTGTTCTGGGCAGCCTCTGATATTGGCTGGGTGGTTGGACACTCCTACATTTGTTACGGGCCTTTGCTAAACGGTTCAACAACTCTTATTTTTGAAGGTAAGCCCATTGGCACGCCTGACCCTGGCGCTTTCTGGCGCATTATTTCTGAACATAAAGTAGCGTCTTTATTTACTGCACCAACAGCTCTTCGCGCGATTAGAAAAGAAGACCCCGACTGCGACTACATTAAAAAATACGACATGTCTTGCATGCGCGCTTTGTTCCTTGCGGGTGAACGCTGCGACCCTGACACGCTATTTTGGGCACAAGATAAAATTCAAGTTCCTGTAGTCGATCACTGGTGGCAAACAGAAACCGGTTGGGCGATTGCGGCTAACTGCTTAGGTTTAGAAGAATTCCCTGTTAAACCAGGCTCTCCAACAAAACCCGTTCCAGGCTACGACGTACAGTTCCTAGATGAAGCGGGACAGCAAGTAGCGGCTGGCGAAATGGGCGCAATTGCGATTAAATTACCCCTTCCTCCAGGCACCTTCCCAACGCTTTGGCAAAATGATGAACGCTTCTTTAGCTCCTATTTAGAAACGTTTGAAGGCTATTACGAAACAGGTGATGCCGGTTATCAAGACGAAGAAGGTTACGTTTACATTATGGGCCGTACCGATGACGTTATTAACGTTGCTGGACACAGACTTTCAACTGGCGCTATGGAAGAAGTCATTGCCGCCCACCCAGACGTTGCTGAGTGTGCTGTTATTGGTGTGGCAGATAAATTGAAAGGCCAATCAGCCATGGGTTTTGCTGTTCTACAATCGGGCGCTAACCGTGACGATGCCGAAGTAGTAAAAGAGCTTATTGCGCTTATTCGTGAAAAAATTGGTCCTGTTGCTGCCTTTAGAATGGCGACTATTGTAAAACGCTTACCAAAAACCCGTTCTGGAAAAATCTTACGCGGAACCATGCGTAGCATGGCCGATGGCGTTGAGCACAAAGTGCCAGCCACCATCGACGACCCAGAAACTTTAGACGAAATCGCCGAAAACCTTAAAGCGCTTGGTTATCCTAAAAGCGTTTAAATTAATCTAGATTCGGAGTACACATTAGATGAGCACCATTAAATCAGCAGGCCTACGCTTTCGTGAAACGATGGCAGAAGAAAAACCTTTACAAATTATGGGCACAATCAATGCCTACGCAGCGCTATTAGCGGAGAAAACTGGCTACAAAGCCATTTACCTTTCTGGCGGCGGCGTTGCCAACACATCATTCGGCCTTCCTGATTTAGGCGTGACAACATTAAACGATGTACTAACAGATGCGAGTCGCATTACTGCTGCCACTGACGTACCTCTTTTAGTCGACATCGACACAGGCTGGGGCAGTGCTTTCAGCATCGCTCGTACGATTAAAGAATTTGAACGCGCTGGTGTTGCTGCAGTTCATATTGAAGATCAAGTGGCTGCTAAACGTTGTGGACACCGCCCTAATAAAGAGTTGGTAACAAAAGAAGAAATGGTTGACCGCGTTAAAGCGGCGGCTGATGCTAAAACTGATTCAGATTTCGTTCTAATGGCGCGTACTGATGCATATAACAGTGAAGGCCAACAAGCTGCTATCGACCGTGCTTGCGCATACGTTGAAGCTGGCGCAGACATGATCTTCGCTGAGGCTGTTTACGAACTAGACGACTACCGCGCCTTTACCGCGGCTGTAGACGTACCTGTTCTTGCTAACATCACTGAGTTTGGCCAAACACCTTATTTCACAACAACGCAATTGGGCGATGCCGGCGCAAGCATGGTGCTTTACCCTTTATCTGCATTCCGCGCGATGAGCAACGCTGCGCTAAACGTTTACGAAACGATTCGTAAAGAAGGCACGCAAGTTAACGTTGTAGACACCATGCAAACACGTATGGAACTTTACGATGTATTGGGCTACCACGAATACGAGCAAAAATTAGACGCGCTATTTTCTAAGGAGAAAAAATAATGGCTGAAAAGAAAGTTGGCGGAGCGGGTCTTCGCGGTCAATCAGCGGGCGAAACGGCTTTATGTACGGTAGGCAAATCGGGCACCGGTTTAACATACCGTGGTTACGATATGACCGACCTTGCAGAAAACGCTGCATTTGAAGAAGTTGCGTATCTATTAGCCTACGACAAACTTCCAAACCAAGCCGAGTTAGACACATACGTTGCTAAATTAAAAACGCTGCGTGGCTTACCAGCAGCATTTAAAACCGTGCTTGAAAACATTCCTGCTGAAGCGCACCCAATGGACGTTATCCGCACAGGTTGTTCAATGCTTGGTAACTTAGAAGAAGAAAATGACTTCTCTGAGCAAACAGACAAAATCGACCGCATGATTGCTGTTTTCCCATCAATCATTTGCTACTGGTACAAATTCACTCACGAAGGCGTGCGCATTGAAACTGAAACAGACGACGATTCAGTTGGCGGTCACTTCTTACATATGTTGCGCGGTGAAAAACCAAACGAACTGCACAAAGAAGTCATGAGCGCTTCTCTTATTCTGTACGCAGAACATGAGTTCAACGCATCAACCTTTACTGCGCGTGTTTGTGCATCAACACTGTCTGACATTCACTCTTGCGTAACGGCAGCTATCGGCACATTACGCGGCCCGTTACACGGCGGCGCAAACGAAGCAGCTATGGATATGATCCAAGATTGGACATCGCCTGACGAAGCTGAAAAAGAAATGATGGGCATGTTAGAGCGTAAAGAAAAAATCATGGGCTTTGGACACGCTGTTTACACAGAGAGCGATCCACGTAATGCTGTGATTAAAAAATGGTCAGAAAAATTGGGCAAAGATGTGGGTGATACAACGCTTTACCCTGTGTCTGTTCGTTGTGAGGAAGTGATGTGGCGCGAAAAGAAATTATTCTGTAATGCTGATTTCTTCCATGCCTCTGCTTACAACTTCATGGGTATTCCAACAAAACTGTTTACACCTATCTTCGTGATGTCTCGTGTAACGGGTTGGACGGCTCATGTTATGGAACAACGTTCAAACAACCGAATTATCCGCCCTAACGCTGACTACACGGGCCCAGATCCACGCCCCGTAACGGCTATTGCAGATCGCGACTAAGTCGCACTGCAGCAAACACAGCCAGCCTTGAACTTAAGGCTGGCTTTTTTATCTAAACTTAATACACATACAAGTGAGTTAACAAATGAATACTGACTACCGCAAAAAACTTCCTGGTTCTGACCTAGACTACTTTGATATAAAAGCCGCTATCGAAGCCATCCAACCGGGCGCATACGCTAAACTCCCCTACACATCCCGCGTATATGCAGAAAATCTCGTGCGCCGCTGCGACCCTGCATCATTAACCGACTCACTCAAACAAATCATCGAGCGTAAACAAGACCTCGATTTTCCGTGGTACCCAGCTCGCGTGGTATGCCACGATATTCTTGGCCAAACAGCGCTCGTTGACCTTGCAGGCCTACGTGACGCAATTGCCAACAAAGGCGGCGACCCTTCGGAAGTAAACCCTGTTGTGCCTACTCAACTGATTGTTGACCACTCTTTAGCGGTAGAGCACGCTGGTTTTGAAAAAGACGCTTTTGAGAAAAATCGCGCGATTGAAGATCGCCGCAATGATGACCGCTTTCACTTTATCAACTGGTGTAAAACGGCCTTTAAGAACGTTGACGTGATCCAACCCGGTAATGGCATCATGCACCAAATAAATTTGGAAAAAATGTCCCCTGTTGTTCATGCACGTGACGGCGTTGCCTTTCCTGACACGCTTGTCGGTACAGACAGCCATACGCCACACGTAGACGCGCTTGGCGTTATCGCGCTTGGCGTTGGTGGCCTTGAAGCTGAAACCGTGATGTTAGGCCGTCCGTCTTACATGCGCCTACCAAACATTATTGGCGTAGAGATAACCGGTAAAGCTAAACCAGGCATCACCGCAACGGACATCGTCTTGGCGATGACTGAATTTTTACGTAAGGCCAAAGTTGTCTCATCTTACCTTGAGTTTTATGGCGAAGGTGCTCGCAGCCTTACCATTGGTGATCGCGCAACCATCTCCAATATGACACCTGAATTCGGCGCTTCTGCTGCCCTGTTTTTCATTGACGAACAAACCATTGATTACTTAAAACTAACGGGCCGTGATGCAGAGCAAGTTAAATTAGTAGAAACTTATGCGAAAGAAACGGGCCTATGGGCGGATAGCCTAGAAACCGCAGAATACGAACGCGTATTGACGTTTGATTTATCATCCGTTGTTCGTAATATTGCGGGCCCATCAAACCCACACCGTCGCGTACCCACTTCTGAATTAGCAGAACGTGGCATCTCAGGCGTTGTTGAAAATGAAGAAGGCTTGATGCCTGATGGCGCTATCATCATCGCGGCGATTACCAGTTGCACAAACACCAGTAATCCGCGCAACGTGATTGCTGCTGCCCTCATCGCACGTAACGCCAATAAGCTTGGCTTAAAACGTAAGCCTTGGGTTAAAACATCGTTCGCACCGGGTTCTAAAGTGGTACAGCTGTATCTTGAAGATTCAAAGCTACTACCTGAACTTGAAAAAATGGGCTTCGGCATCGTTGGTTTCGCGTGTACCACCTGTAACGGCATGAGTGGTGCGTTAGACCCTATTATTCAAAAAGAAGTCGTTGACCGTGACCTGTACACAACCGCTGTTTTATCTGGCAACCGTAACTTTGACGGCCGTATCCACCCTTACGCTAAACAAGCGTTCTTAGCATCTCCTCCACTGGTAGTGGCTTACGCGATTGCAGGAACGATTCGTTTTGACATTGAAAAAGACGTGCTTGGAAATGATAAAGACGGCAACCCTATTACACTAAAAGACATCTGGCCTTCTGATGAAGAAATTGATGAAATTGTGAAGCAGAGCGTCAAGCCTGAGCAATTCCGTGAAATTTACATTCCGATGTTCCCAGAATCTACAACGCAAGCAGCACAAGTAGATCCTTTATATGAATGGCGCCCACAAACGACCTACATTCGCCGCCCTCCGTATTGGGAAGGCGCCTTAGCAGGCGAGCGCACCATGAAAGGGATGCGCCCATTAGCAGTACTTGGCGACAACATCACCACCGACCATTTATCGCCCTCTAACGCAATTATGCTCGACAGTGCCGCCGGTGCTTATCTTGATAAAATGGGCCTACCTGAAGTTGATTTTAACTCATACGCAACACACCGTGGCGACCACTTAACGGCTCAACGCGCGACCTTTGCTAACCCTAAACTATTAAATGAAATGGTTCAGGAAAATGGCGAAACCAAACAAGGTTCTTTAGCTCGCGTAGAACCCGAAGGCGAAGTGATGCGTATGTGGGAAGCGATTGAAACTTACATGAATCGCAAACAACCGCTTATTATTATTGCCGGCGCCGATTACGGCCAAGGCTCGTCACGTGACTGGGCGGCTAAAGGTGTTCGTTTAGCTGGTGTTGAAGTGATTGTCGCTGAAGGCTTTGAGCGTATTCACCGTACCAACTTAGTGGGTATGGGCGTACTACCGCTAGAGTTCAAAGCAGGCGAAACACGCAAAACCTACAACACTGATGGCACAGAAACCTATGACGTAGTCGGTGATATTTCACCACTCGCCACCTTAACCGTCATCATCACGCGTAAGAATGGCGAGACAGTTGAAGTGCCTGTAACGTGCCGCTTAGATACGGCAGATGAAGTTTTGGTTTATCAAGCAGGCGGTGTACTACAACGCTTCGCCCAAGACTTCCTCGATTCATCAGCGGCATAAAAAAGGACTTAAACGAATGGCACACGCACCTCAAATTAAAGTTTCTGCAACCTATATGCGCGGCGGCACTAGCAAAGGTGTTTTCTTTAATTTAACGGATTTACCCGAAGCCGCTCAAACCGCAGGAGCAGCGCGTGATGCATTATTACTGCGCGTTATCGGTAGCCCAGACCCCTACGGCAAACAAACCGATGGTATGGGTGGCGCAACCTCAAGTACCAGCAAAACAGTTATCTTGGCTAAAAGCACGCAAGCCGATCACGACGTGGACTACCTTTTTGGTCAAGTCGCTATCGATAAAGCGTTTGTAGACTGGAGCGGCAACTGCGGTAACTTAACCGCAGCGGTTGGCTCATTTGCTATCAGCAACGGCCTTGTAGATCCAAGTCGCGTACCAGAAAACGGCATTGCTGTTATTCGTATTTGGCAGGCTAATATTGAAAAAACCATTATCGCCAACGTTCCTATGACCAATGGCAAAGTACAAGAAACCGGTGATTTTGAATTAGACGGCGTCACCTTTTCAGCAGCAGAAGTTGAAGTTGAGTTTTTAAGCCCCGTCGATGCAAGCGAAGCCATGTTCCCAACAGGCAACCTTGTGGATGACCTTGAAGTACCGGGCGTTGGAACATTCAAAGCAACGATGATTAATGCGGGCATCCCAACCGTATTCCTTAATGCTGATGCTATCAACTACAACGGCGCAGAATTACAAGAACTCATTAATGGTGACCCAAAAGCACTGGTAATGTTTGAAACCATCCGTGCATACGGTGCAATCAAAATGGGGCTTATTACAAATATTGAAGAAGCCGCTAGCCGCCAACATACGCCTAAGGTCGCTTTTGTTGCACCACCAAGCGATTATGTTTCATCCAGCGGCAAGCAAATTAATGCATCCGATATTGATTTGAATGTTCGCGCATTATCAATGGGCAAGCTTCATCACGCGATGATGGGCACTGCAGCCGTAGCCATCGGCACAGCAGCCGCTATTCCCGGCACATTGGTTAACCTTGCAGCCGGCGGCGGCGAACGCGGAAGCGTTACCTTTGGCCACCCGTCTGGAACTCTAAAAGTAGGCGCAGAAGCTATACAAACTGATGACGAATGGACGGTCAACAAAGTGATTATGAGCCGTAGCGCCAGAGTACTAATGGAAGGTTCGGTCAGAATTCCGGACGATATATTCTAGTTTTAAAGACTTCCCGAAGTTATCTTGTTTCTCTATACAAAAACGGATATAAAGCTAACTCTTCAGAATAGTTTAGTTAAACAACACTGTTCAACTTTTTAAAAAAATAAGACATCTCGCATCATGCTCTTGAGCTGCTTTCTTCATACCACTCTTTAAATTTATCGGCATAATCCAATCTATATTCGACTATTCTTTCAGGTACAAGTAATTTTTTTGCAATTCGTAAGTTTGGGCCATCCGAGTTATCATCAACAATATCCTCAAGAACACCTCTAGCATTTAATAATTTAGGAACAATATCTGATGGGATGAGCATTTCAATAGCTGCAAAATATGCGATGTTTTCTGCATTGACGGCAAGGGACTCACCTTTATTAATTAAACCTGAAAGTAGATCGTCTAATCCTTCTAACGTAGACGTAGTATTTTTATTAGAAAAAACCAAAAGGTGACTTAACTCCTTAGCGATATAATATCGTGTCCAACAAGGGTTCTGGCGAATAACATATACCTTATGACTGTCATTATTTCTCAGGCAGTATGCCAAAATTTTATCGGAAGAAGCATCTATTATCGTTGCCGTTATATCTATATCACAGTGTTTCTGCATGATAGAGATAAGATTAGCGGGCTTACCTGAATTCACTGAATCAAATATAGGTGTCGGCATTACAAAACTAGTTTCTCCAGCGTAATACTCACTGCATTCTGCCCGTAGTAAGCTAATTAATTTTTTCGATTGATTTATCGCACTTGAGTAATGGGGCATTTTGTTTACTTAGTCTTTAATGTATAAAAAAAAGCCAACATAAATTGGCTTTTTTTATACTCGTGTGTGAGAAATCTTATTATATATCTTGTAGCGCCTTATCTAAAGAAGGATCTAAATATGGCACTGTGCTTTCCAACGGAAGGGTGATTCCAGCCTTAACCATGCTATGCAGGCGTTTAAATTCATTTTTTAATTCGCGCACAGACTGATCCTTTGAACCCAAAGCAAACTTAACATCTTGCAAGTCTTCTTCTCTTACTAAGTTGTTAAACCACTCTTCAAATTCATTTGTATTCATATCTAATTATTTACTCTAAATTTAGAGTCTAGTACGTTCTTGTTGTTTTGCAACTACAATTGGTTGATTAGTATAAACAAAAACGTTTATAAATGGAAGTTTATATCTGAGTATAAGCATATTAATAACCTCTTTTATTACGCTTAAAATCATTCATTTATCGGCAAATTTACTGGTTCGCTATCTTGTAACTGCCAATTATTATCATTCCAGCCATCAACACCTTCTCTAAACCAAAGAACATTTGTATAGCCCCATTCGTTTGATCTTTTTGCCGCATTCCAAGCCATCCAGCAGTCTTCAATGCAATAGATGACGAGTACCTTGCTTTTATTTTCGTGGGTTAACTGCGTGAGTTGGTCTCGGAAATATTGTTCAACAACGGGTTTAAGTTCCTGCTTACCGACATTAGGCAGCCAGACGCTACCCGGGATATTTTTACGCGATGAGCTTACCAACCAAGCACCATCAAAATCTAGCGATTCTTCTCTAAAAATAGCGCCATAAACATCAATGAGTACGGGCTTATTTTCAGACGACAATAAGCCTGCTAAATCATCTGCTGATATTCGTTTAACACCTTGTGGGGGTGTTTGTGTGGTTGGTGCGTGATACGGCAAACCCCGATAAGTCTCAGTTTGTTTTGCTTGACTAAAGTGACACGCAGATAGGCCGAAAAAGATTAGCGCGTATAACGCCCAGCTTAAAAAGTACTGATTAGTTTGCGCGTTTAAAGACGGCTTGCTCATATTTAGCGTAGAGGTGTGTTACCGAACGGCTAAATTCTTCCTTGAGTAAAGCGTTACCAGAAAATTGTTTGGGTATAGGTTGCGCCATAAGTTCGGTCATAGACAAGCCATCTTCTGATGCCTTCTTAAAGGTAACGTCTATCCATCGTAGATAATCTGACACGTCATCCATTGCTTGCTTATCCAAAGATTTTGGGCCGTGCCCAGGGATTAGCACCTTAAATGGTTTTTTCTTTAATGCCGCTATGGTTTCTAACCATAAGGAAATATTTGCATGTGGCGTAGTCAACGTTCGTTTATGGAAAATTAGATCTCCACTAAATAGCGCACCGGTCGTATGGTCAAATATGGCAAGATCCCCTACTGTGTGGCCCGAAAAACCAAGTATTTCAATCTTGTGCCCACCTAGATTTACAACGCCTGGCTCAACAGTTTTCGTTGGCGCAATTGAATCGGTACCCCGCATCCAATCGCCAACCATTAAATAAAGATTATCGGTAAAGCCTGCTCCCTCATTATTAATGCTGGTAATCGTTTCTCCGAGCGCATAAATAGGGATGCCTTTGAAAGCCTGATTACCAAGGAAGTGATCGGGGTGATGGTGTGTTAGATAAACCCTTAAAATTGGCTTTTTTGTGACGTTTGATATGGCCTTACGCATCTGTTCTCCATAACGTAATGATGGTCCCGTATCAATAACTACAACACCATTTGAGGTGACGATAAAGCCTGTGTTCACTATATTGCCACCGTTTCCGAACGTAAAGTCTTCTGTTTTTCCCTCGAAAATATATGTATCTTTAACGACTTTAACGGGGTTTAGTTGGTAATCAAACTCAGCGGCAAGAGTCGCCAGCGGCAAACATAAACTTATTAATAGTGCGTTTATCACTCGCAACATCATGGTTTGAACCTCGCTTCAAACTCATTGCCATTATTATCAGCACCGCTCATCAATATAGTAGATTTCTTATTATCTGGCGTGAAATCAAACGTTAATACTGGGTTCTCATTAATAGGCTCGTACAATTTTATACTCGCTAACTCTTCCCCAGCTTCTGTTTCGAATTCTAGTTCTTCAATATAAAAAGCGGGTATTCCTGGCACCAAACCTGTATCCATGGGGTGATGAATTAAAAAACGCACTCGATTAGCGTCTTCATTCACCCATTCTTTTCCGTAGACCTCTCCTAAATAGTCCGCCCAGTCGCCCACCAATCGGCCTGTACTCGCTACAGTACAACCACCGCCGGCTGAATTGACCCACATACCACCCACGTGCCAAACACCATCATCCGTTAGCACTGCTGCTCTTACTGGAGACGCTTGTTGGATTTTAAAACGGAAGGATAATGTTGGTTTTGCCTTAACTGGGTAGTACTTTGCAATCAGTGGTATCGGGTTAAAGTCAGCGAATATGATTATCTCTTTGACTTCGCCTAATTGACTTGCATCAACGGTAATCGGCACATTCATTGGGTCTTCAGCAAAAACAGGTGCATGAACGATGACCTTCTCGTCAAAAACGGCCGGGTGCTCTTTTAAAAAGGCCGCGTACATATCGTCCCATTGAACGGAAGCCAATGGATCTTTTGGCAAGTCATAAGAAAATGCAGATGCTGAAAAAAACAGCAACAAGAAGAGTAGTTTTTTTAGCATCGTTTTCACCAGTTTACTTAATCAATATTTTGGGGTAAACGTAATTGCCAACATCCGCTTCGAAAATTTCATCTGCTGCAAACGGGTTGTTGAGGTCGTCAGGGGGTGAGGCAATCGAATTCATATCAATTTCATTGACCTTGCCTTCAATGGTCTGCCCTACCTGTTTCAACTTGTAGTAAATTCCATTCCACATATTGATGCCATATTCAGATGGGTTCTTATGCAGAAATAATAAGTCATTCGATAGATGCCCTAATTCATTCTCTGTAATAGTTTTCTTTGCTTCGTATGGGTAGGGCACATAACACATCACCTGTTTTTTTCCCATAATGCATTGAAAGGGCCGCATTGATAAAAACTGGTCGTCAAATGGCGTATCCTCTATTTCTATCTGATAGCTGCTTTTATCTCCTTGCTTACTAAATACAATATTAGCGATATGCGTTAATTCATCTCCGGAGCTTACAAGATAGACTTTCTTTTTACCTTCCATTGGTGATGCGTTTAACACGGTTACCATTATAAAAAGCAATATGGTATATAGTATTTTCATAAATACTCCTTATTTATTTCCGATTGTACCGCTAGTTTGGTTTGATGTAGCTCGTACTGTGTTTTTTAAAGAGTGCAGATAGTTCGCCTGATTCTTTTATTTCTTGCAGTGCCGTAGACAGTTTTTTCATTAATTCGTTCCGTCCTTGTTTGACGGCCATCCCTACAACCCATGTCGATTGATAACCACGGGGCATAGTTACATCACTGAACAAGTATTCATCTCGAGCCCCCGATAAAGCTGATTCGATTTGACTGCGTGGCGCAACAACGCTGCGTACCTCACCCGCAATTAATGCCTTAATGGCCAATTCCACCGCCATATAGTGAATGACGTTTTCTCTGAAGCGTCCACTTTGCGCTCCTACTAAGAAAAAATCAGGTAACGTATCAAGTTCTACACCAATTTTATAATCGCCAAATAATTTGATGATAGGTGTCGATGCCAGCGTGTTATGTCGTACAGCGACTATCTCTTCTTTAAAATACGCGTTATCTATAATGACGCGGTCGTTTTCTTCTGCGAATTCTTTATTAACTGGGACGTGCAACATAACGTCAGCCGTTCCACCCCCTAAGTAATGGCCTTTCCAAACCGTATTACGCAGATCATCTTCCATATTCTCGTCTGCGCCGATAGCCCAAATAAGGGGGTCAACACCTAATTTTGCCGCTAATAGCTTACCTAATTCAACTTCGACACCTTTGAGCTTACCTTTTTCTCTATATGAAAATGGCGCATAGTTTTTATACACAGCAACGCGTAAAAAACCTTTTTCTTGTACCTCTGAAAAAGAAAAAACCTGCTGGGAGAAAACTCCCAGCAGGACTAAAGCAGCAATTTTTTTCATATTAGTCTTTTGGAACAGTTTCTATCCACGTTCTAATGGCCCACATAGCTTCTTGACTAAAGATACCTTCAAACGCCGGCATGTAGGTAATACCATTTCTAGTCGCGCCTTCGCGGACACGATAAATAAACCACTCGTCACCTTCATCACCTTCTTCTAGTTCGCGTAAGTCAGGAGAAATACCACCCGATACCGCGCCTAAACCATGGCATCTAGCACAGTTTGATGTATAGCCTGTTTTACCCACTTTAATTGCTTCTGCATTCCCACGATAGGGGTTAGTTTCTAACCACTCTTCACCTAATGGTGGTAGCGTTGATACATCAACAGGTTGGGGTGCAGCATCGCCATGGGCAAGTGCTTTACCACCGAGTAATAACAAACTTAGACTTAAGATTAGTACCAACTTTTTCATGACGATATGCCCTTTTTTATTTTTAACAATTTAATTATATGAAGGCCGCATGAATAAAACATGAATAGCCCTTAAAAATTTCAAGCTAATTCTATCATTTATTATTACCAATATCTTTCTGAACTTATACAACGCAATAAAAAACCCCGTCAAAGACGGGGTTTTAGTGTAAAAGCCTGGCGGTTCCCTACTTTCACATGGCTACTGCCACACTATCATCGGCGCTAAACGGTTTCACTTCCGAGGTCGGAATGGAATCGGGTGGTACACGATCGCTATTGCCACCAGGCAAATCGGTATCAGAGAGAAATCTCTGCAATAATTTGAAAAGTTGTATATTTACATATATGTCATTCTAACAACCCTTTTGGGTGTTATATGGTCAAGCCTCACGGGCAATTAGTACAAGTTAGCTTCACACATTACTGCGCTTCCACACCTTGCCTATCAACCTTGTAGTCTACAAGGGCCCTTCAGGATTCTTAAAGAATCAGTGAGAATTAATCTTAGAAGAGGCTTCCCGCTTAGATGCTTTCAGCGGTTATCCCGTCCGAACATAGCTACCCGGCAATGCCACTGGCGTGACAACCGGAACACCAGAGGTTCGTCCACTTCGGTCCTCTCGTACTAGAAGCAGCTTTCCTCAATTCTCAAACGCCCACGGCAGATAGGGACCGAACTGTCTCACGACGTTCTAAACCCAGCTCGCGTACCACTTTAAATGGCGAACAGCCATACCCTTGGGACCGGCTACAGCCCCAGGATGTGATGAGCCGACATCGAGGTGCCAAACACCGCCGTCGATATGAACTCTTGGGCGGTATCAGCCTGTTATCCCCGGAGTACCTTTTATCCGTTGAGCGATGGCCCTTCCATACAGAACCACCGGATCACTATGACCTGCTTTCGCACCTGCTCGATGTGTCTATCTCGCAGTCAAGCACCCTTATGCCATTGCACTAAGCGGACGATTTCCGACCGTCCTTAGGGTACCTTCGTGCTCCTCCGTTACTCTTTGGGAGGAGACCGCCCCAGTCAAACTACCCACCATACACTGTCCCCGATCCGGATAACGGACCTAGGTTAGAACTCTAAACATACCAGGGTGGTATTTCAAGGGTGACTCCACGCAGACTAGCGTCCACGCTTCAAAGTCTCCCACCTATCCTACACAAATAGGTTCAAAGTTCAGTGCAAAGCTATAGTAAAGGTTCACGGGGTCTTTCCGTCTAGCCGCGGGTATACGGCATCTTAACCGCAATTTCAATTTCACTGAGTCTCTGGTGGAGACAGTGTGGCCGTCGTTACGCCATTCGTGCAGGTCGGAACTTACCCGACAAGGAATTTCGCTACCTTAGGACCGTTATAGTTACGGCCGCCGTTTACCGGGGCTTCGATCAAGAGCTTCTCCGAAGATAACCCCATCAATTAACCTTCCGGCACCGGGCAGGCGTCACACCCTATACGTCCTCTTACGAGTTTGCAGAGTGCTATGTTTTTAGTAAACAGTCGCAGCCACCATTTTATTGCAACCCTTTTTAGCTCCACGAGCAAGCCGCTTCACCTAAAGGGCGTACCTTCTCCCGAAGTTACGGTACCATTTTGCCTAGTTCCTTCACCAGAGTTCTCTCAAGCGCCTTAGAATTCTCATCCCACCCACCTGTGTCGGTTTGGGGTACGGACGCTTATTACCTGAAGCTTAGAGGGTTTTCTTGGAAGCATGGCATCAATCACTCCGGATTCCGTAGAATCCTCGTATTCATATCTCAGGTTTAATGTGTTCCCGGATTTACCTAAGAACACGCCCTACATACTTAAACCAGCATATCCAACAGCTGGCTGATCTAGCCTTCTCCGTCACCCCATCGCAGTAATAAGCGGTACAGGAATATTAACCTGTTGTCCATCGACTACGCCTTTCGGCCTCGCCTTAGGTTCCGACTAACCCTGCTCTGATTAGCATTGAGCAGGAAACCTTGGGTTTTCGGCGTGGGGGTTTTTCACCCCCATTATCGTTACTCATGTCAGCATTCGCACTTCTGATACCTCCAGCAAACCTTACGATTCACCTTCACAGGCGTACAGAACGCTCCTCTACCATGCGTGTAAACACGCATCCGTAGCTTCGGTATGATACTTAAGCCCCGATAAATCTTCCGCGCAAACCGACTTGACCAGTGAGCTATTACGCTTTCTTTAAAGGATGGCTGCTTCTAAGCCAACCTCCTGGCTGTCTGTGCCTTTTCACATCGTTTTCCACTGAGTATCATTTTGGGACCTTAGCTGACGGTCTGGGCTGTTTCCCTTTCCACAACGGACCTTATCACCCGCCGTGTGTCTCCCGTAATTGCACTTGTTGGTATTCGGAGTTTGCAACGGTTTGGTAAGTCGGGATGACCCCCTAGCCGTAACAGTGCTCTACCCCCAACAGTGATATACGAGGCTCTACCTAAATAGATTTCGAGGAGAACCAGCTATCTCCGGGCTTGTTTAGCCTTTCACTCCGATCCACAGCTCATCCCCTCATTTTTCAACATAAGTGGGTTCGGGCCTCCAGTAGGTATTACCCCACCTTCACCCTGGCCATGGATAGATCGCCCGGTTTCGGGTCTACTCCCAGCGACTAATTCGCCCTATTAAGACTCGGTTTCCCTACGCCTCCCCTACGCGGTTAAGCTTGCCACTGAAAGTAAGTCGCTGACCCATTATACAAAAGGTACGCAGTCACACCACGAAGGTGCTCCCACTGCTTGTATGCATACGGTTTCAGGATCTATTTCACTCCCCTAATAGGGGTTCTTTTCGCCTTTCCCTCACGGTACTGGTTCACTATCGGTCGACAAGTAGTATTTAGCCTTGGAGGATGGTCCCCCCATGTTCAGTCAGGATATCACGTGTCCCGACCTACTCGATTTCACTCTAATTGCATTTTCGTGTACGGGGCTATCACCCACTATGGCCAAACTTTCCAGAATGTTCCACTAACACAAATAGAGCTTAAGGGCTGATCCCCGTTCGCTCGCCGCTACTAAGGGAATCTCGGTTGATTTCTTTTCCTCTGGGTACTTAGATGTTTCAGTTCCCCAGGTTCGCTCTACCATACCTATGTATTCAGTATGGAGTGACCATTAAAAATGGCCGGGTTTCCCCATTCGGAAATCTTCGGATCAAAGGTTGTTTGCTACCTCCCCGAAGCTTATCGCAAGCTACAACGTCCTTCATCGCCTCTTGTCGCCTAGGCATCCACCGTATGCACTTATTCACTTGACCATATAACCCCAAAAAGGCTGTTATATGAATGAATACATATATGAATTACTTAAGCAGTATAAATCCACGATATAGAATTTATACTTCTTATTATTTTTAGCAAACTAGGTGCCAAAAATAAAATATACAACTTTCCAAATTGTTAAAGAGCTATCGACACTAATGCCAATTCAATAAACCCTCATAAGTACCCAAAGGGCATAAGTCTTATGAGACTGAATAAACCATTCAGTCAATTCGACTTTAAAGGCTTATTGAATTGGTGGAGCCAGACGGGATCGAACCGTCGACCCCCTGCTTGCAAAGCAGGTGCTCTCCCAGCTGAGCTATGGCCCCAAATAATAGGTATATCGAGCGTGGTGGGTCTGGGTGGATTTGAACCACCGACCTCACCCTTATCAGGGGTGCGCTCTAACCAACTGAGCTACAGACCCTAGCTCGAGTAAATATCAAGTAATTTGTGTGAGCACTTATGCAATGTTTTCGTCATAGAAAGGAGGTGATCCAGCCCCAGGTTCCCCTAGGGCTACCTTGTTACGACTTCACCCCAGTCATGAATCACAAAGTGGTGAGCGGCCTCCCGAAGGTTAGCCTACCCACTTCTTTTGCAACCCACTCCCATGGTGTGACGGGCGGTGTGTACAAGGCCCGGGAACGAATTCACCGCGGCATTCTGATCCGCGATTACTAGCGATTCCAGCTTCATGCAGTCGAGTTGCAGACTGCAATCCGGACTAGGACCGGCTTTAAGGGATTAGCTTACTCTCGCGAGTTTGCAGCCCTCTGTACCGGCCATTGTAGCACGTGTGTAGCCCTACCCATAAGGGCCATGATGACTTGACGTCGTCCCCACCTTCCTCCGGTTTATCACCGGCAGTCTCCTTAGAGTGCCCAACTAAATGGTGGCAACTAAGGATAAGGGTTGCGCTCGTTACGGGACTTAACCCAACATCTCACGACACGAGCTGACGACAGCCATGCAGCACCTGTCACAGAGTTCCCGAAGGCACTCTACTATCTCTAACAGATTCTCTGGATGTCAAGGGTAGGTAAGGTTCTTCGCGTTGCATCGAATTAAACCACATGCTCCACCGCTTGTGCGGGCCCCCGTCAATTCATTTGAGTTTTAGCCTTGCGGCCGTACTCCCCAGGCGGTCAACTTATTGCGTTAGCTGCACCACTAAGCGGTAACCCGCCCAACAGTTAGTTGACATCGTTTACGGCGTGGACTACCGGGGTATCTAATCCCGTTTGCTACCCACGCTTTCGCACCTCAGCGTCAGTATTGGTCCAGAGAGTCGCCTTCGCCACTGGTGTTCCTTCAGATATCTACGCATTTCACCGCTACACCTGAAATTCCACTCTCCTCTACCATACTCTAGTTAAGCAGTGTCAAATGCAGTTCCCAGGTTGAGCCCGGGGCTTTCACATCTGACTGACTTAACCGCCTACGCGCGCTTTACGCCCAGTAATTCCGATTAACGCTTGCACCCTCCGTATTACCGCGGCTGCTGGCACGGAGTTAGCCGGTGCTTCTTCTGTAGGTAACGTCAGGGTAAGCCGTTATTAACGACTTACTTTTCCTCCCTACTGAAAGTGCTTTACAACCCTAAGGCCTTCTTCACACACGCGGCATTGCTGCATCAGGCTTGCGCCCATTGTGCAATATTCCCCACTGCTGCCTCCCGTAGGAGTCTGGGCCGTGTCTCAGTCCCAGTGTGGCTGATCATCCTCTCAGACCAGCTACGGATCGTCGCCTTGGTAAGCCATTACCTTACCAACAAGCTAATCCGACATAGGCTCATCTATTAGCGCAAGGTCCGAAGATCCCCTGCTTTGCCCCTTAGGGATTATGCGGTATTAGCCTGGTTTTCACCAGGTTGTCCCCCACTATTAGGCAGATTCCTATGCATTACTCACCCGTCCGCCACTCGACGCCTGGTAGCAAGCTACCATCGTTTCCGTTCGACTTGCATGTGTTAGGCATGCCGCCAGCGTTCAATCTGAGCCATGATCAAACTCTTCAGTTTATATTTTTCGACCTCTTAAAAGGAGGTCTAGATCTTGCTCGATTTAGCTTAAACGAATTTACTTAAATTAAAACTTAAGTGTGTTCACTCTATCTCGATTATTTTTTAAATAACTAAACAATCGACACAAGTGCCCACACAAATTACTTGATAAATTTTTAAAGAGCATTCGGATTACACCGAATAGAGCCAGTCATTATAACGTGTATATATTTCCAAGCAATAGAATTTTGCTGTTTTTTAGAAAAATAGTTGGCTTTCCTTCGCTGATTTTTGTTCGTTATTTTGAACTGGGTCAGCTGCAAGAGGTGGGTATTATAAGGGCTTAACTTACTTGGTCAATGTTTATTTTCGTTATTTTGAAACTAAACTTGATGTGCTTTTTAAGCTGTTGATATTTTAGCAAATTTTCTTTTGCCTACTTGCAAAATTATTGATACGCCTTGCTTAACTACATGCGACTTGTCTGTCACTTTTTCACCATCCAATTTCACCGCATTTTGCTTAATCATGCGGTAAGCCTCAGATGTACTCGACGTTAATCCAGATTCTTTCAAAACATTGGCTATCGGCATGGGGCCCTCACTCGTTAAATGCACCTCTGCCATATCATCAGGAATCTCGCCCTTTTTAAATCTCGCTTCAAAAGCTAGCACCGCTTTTACCGCTTGATCTTTATCGTGAAAGCGCTCAACAATTTCAACGGCTAACTTCACCTTAATGTCTTTCGGATTCACCTCGTCCGCCTCGCATTGCGCGCGCCACGCTGCAATATCATCGAGCGATTGAAAGCTCAGCAATTCAAAGTAGCGCCACATCAATTCATCCGATATGGACATGATTTTACCGAACATCTCATTCGCGGGCTCATTGATACCTATATAGTTACCTAATGACTTCGACATTTTCTGCACGCCATCCAGCCCTTCTAATATCGGCATCGTCATAACAACCTGAGGCGATTGCCCATAGACTTCTTGAAGCTGACGGCCGACTAACAAATTAAATTTTTGATCCGTACCCCCCAGTTCCACATCCGCCTTCAATGCAACCGAGTCATAACCCTGTATTAATGGGTAGAGAAATTCATGAATGGCAATGGCCTTACCACCCGTATAACGTTTATTAAAATCATCGCGCTCGAGCATTCTTGCAACCGTGTGCTTTGCAGCCAATTGGATTAACTCTGCGGCGTTAAATTTTGACATCCACGTCGAATTAAACACAATCTCAGTTTTTTCAGGGTCAAGGATTTTAAAGATTTGTAACTGGTAGCTTTTTGCATTCTCCGCCACGTCTTCTTTCGTTAAGGGTGGGCGCGTGGCTGACTTACCCGTCGGGTCGCCTATCATCCCCGTGAAATCGCCTATCAAAAAAAGTATGTGGTGGCCTGCATCTTGGAACTGCTTTAGCTTGTTTATTAGCACCATATGGCCTAAGTGCAAATCAGGCGCTGTCGGGTCAAACCCCGCCTTGATTCTTAGCCTTTTTCCTGACGCAATTTTTTTCTCAAAATCCGCTTCTACCAATATTTCATCGGTGCCACGCATTAAGTTTTCTAACTCATTTTTATAGGACTTAGTCACCTAAAATATTTCCTTTCCATTGCTTTGCCACGAAAGATACTGGATATCAAATAAAAATCAACTTTTAAATAAGCCGCTTGTTTATTGTAGACACCTCACACCTAATTGTTTTAGAATATTTCGACTACACTTTAATATAGAATCTGCAAGCATCTGCTTTATAAAGATTTTTTATAATAATAACCTTTACTTTTAGGCCTGCTTCTCTCTATGAATCAAACCCGCTTAATTAACCGTGACTTTAAACGGCTTTTGTTGAACAGTCAGTTTGTTACTAAGCCGCGCAGACCAATGGTACTAATTGGCGCAACGATATTAATATTGATTGGCTCAGGGTTTCAGCTTTATAGCACCTCACCCATTGTCGAGCCACCTGATACAACTGAAAACAACACCGTTTCATTAACGTTACCGCAAGAAGCCAACACGCCTACATTACCTGCTGTAAACAATAACTCATTTAGCTTTAACCGGTCTAGCATTACCCCTACCAACAAGCCGTCTAAAAAAGCGTTGGTCGCTGATACTACTCAATGGCAATCGCATACCGTTAAATCCGGGGAGAGTTTATCGACTATTTTTAAACACTTTGATTTGTCTGCACAAACGCTTTATGGAATCATAAACAGCGGCGCAACAGCTCAGCAACTAAAAAACATTAGACCAGGCAAAAGCTTACGTTTTGCAACAAAGGCAGATGGGGGGTTTCTCGCTTTGGAGTACGCCATTGACCGAGTTAAGACTTTAAAAATTTACAGCATTAAAGATAGCTATGTCGCCAAGGTCCACGAGAAAAAGGTGGGTATTGCTATCAACAGCGCATCTGCCATTATCAATAATTCGCTTTACTTAGATGGGAAGCAAGCAGGTTTGTCTGATAAAACCATTATGGAACTCGCTAATATTTTTGGCTGGGACATCGACTTTGCTCTTAGCATTCGTCAAGGCGATTCCTTTACCCTACTATACGAAACGCGTTCAATAGAGGGCGAAGCGATTGAAAATGGCAACATCTTAGCGGCAGAGTTTGTTAATAGAGGTGAAACGTATCAAGCGGTACGGTTCGTCAACAAAGGTGGTGAAGCCGAATACTTTTCACCCAACGGTAAGAGCATGCGAAAAACTTTTTTACGCTCGCCAATCGATTTTGCGCGTATAAGTTCACGCTTTAATTTACGCAGGAAACATCCCGTTCTGAACCGCATTCGCGCGCATAAGGGCGTTGATTACGCCGCCTCAACGGGCACCCCCATTAAAACGACTAGCCAAGGGAAAATTGTTTTCCGTGGCGTTAAAGGGGGCTACGGCCGGGTTGTTATTGTTCAGCACGGACAAACCTATAGCACGCTCTACGCGCACATGTCGAAGTACGGCAGGCTACGTACGGGGAGCCGTGTTAAACAAGGCCAAACGGTAGGTTATGTTGGCAGATCAGGCCTTGCGACTGGGCCGCATTTGCACTATGAGTTCCGTGTAAACGGCGTGCACCGCAACCCGCTAACGTTCAAATTTCCTGCGGCCAAACCTATAAAAGAAAGTCTGCTCGCCGAATTTAAGCTACAAACAACACCTTTATTGGCCAAGCTTGAACAAGCAAAACAGACGCAACTAGCACTCAATCTGCAGTAAATCCATATGACCAAACTCTTTATTGGTCTAATGTCTGGAACAAGCCTTGATGGCATCGATGCTGTCATTACAGAAATCTCATCAAGCGGCTGCAAACTCATCGCAAGCCACTACCAAACTTTCGATGAACCCCTTCTTTCGCAACTAAAGCTGGCTTGCCGAGAGTCGACCATCGACCTCAACAAACTAGGCTCACTAGACGCCGAACTCGGCACGCTGTACGCCGAAACAATTAAAAAACTATTAGCTAAAGCAAACATTTCAGCAGAACAAATAGCAGCTATCGGCTCCCATGGGCAGACCATTCAACATAGCCCCACGCTACAACACCCTTTTACACTACAGATTGGCGACCCAAACCAACTCGCTGAAAAAACAGGTATCCGCGTTGTAGCTGATTTTAGGCGTAGGGATATCGCCGCAGGCGGGCAGGGAGCACCCCTTGCGCCTGCTTTTCATAATGCTGTTTTTCGTAGCTCTGATGAAAACCGCATTATTTTGAACTTGGGTGGCATCGCCAACGTGACCGTTTTACTTGCGCAAAAAGAGGCGCCTATTGTTGGGTTTGATTGCGGGCCAGCCAATACATTAATGGACCAATGGTGCCAACAACACTTTGATCAGAACTTCGATCGTGATGGCGCTATTGCACGCACTGGCAGCATCAATAAGAGTCTACTCGACGCGTTTATGCGTGATGAATTTTTTCAAAAAAAACACCCTAAAAGCACAGGGCCTGAGTATTTCTCAATGCAGTGGCTTTCAGCCCATTTAGAAGATTTGACGATAGAAAAAACTGATGTATTAGCCACCCTATGTGAACTTACCGCCTATAACATAAAAGTCAGTTTAGTAACTTTACCTAGCTGCGACCGATTAATAGTTTGCGGGGGCGGCAGTCACAATGATTTTTTAATAGAGCGGCTTAGTCATAACCTAGAATGCTTAGTAGAAACAAGTACATCACATGGAGTAGACCCAGATTGGGTCGAAGCAATGGCGTTTTCTTGGCTAGCAAAACAAACCTTGGACGGCAAGTTTGGCAACATTCCTTCAGTTACCGGCGCAACAAAAGAAGTTGTGTTGGGGGCTATTTATTCAGCTTAACTGTTTAAAGACGATTTAAGCGGCAAATGAAGAGCCACAGCCACAAGTCGTGGTTGCATTAGGGTTCCTAATAACAAACTGCGATCCTTGCAAATCTTCTTTGAAGTCCACTTCAGCTTTTTCCAGATATTGATAGCTCATGGGGTCAATCACAACCGTTACACCACCCCTCTCAATACTGTAATCATCCTCTGCAATTGCCTCATCAAAAGTAAATCCGTATTGAAAACCAGAACAGCCGCCACCTGTAATATAAACTCTTAACTTGAGTTTATCGTTACCTTCTTCAGCTATCAATGCGGCAACCTTTGTCGCCGCATTATCTGTGAAATTAATATCCGCTTTTGCAGAATTTGTGATCATTTATTCGTCCTTTATCAATTTAAAACCCTCGCTCATTAGTCAACGAGGGTAACAGAAAGTTCTTACCTTGTTAGTCTTCTTCAGGTTCTGGCAATTGGCTTTGCCCCAAACCCAGTGCTCCTGGGTGTCTCACCAGCTGCCCATTTACTTCAGCACCCACACACATTTCAATCAAGTTATATGAAACATTGCCTGTAATTCTTGCATTGACGACCAACTGTACGCGCTCTGTCGCACTCACATCACCTTCTACAGCGCCGTCAATAATGACTATTGGCACGTCTACGTTACCGTGCACCGAACCGAGCTTGCTAATCGTCAGCGTTGTTTTAGAGTCAGCCTCTGCTGTTATATTGCCCGTGATTTTTCCATCCACATGCAAACCACCTGCAAAGATAACGTCACCCTTAATCAGGGTGCCTTCACCAATAATGGTTGAAACATCTGTCGTACTAATTTCTTGCAATTTATTATCACCCGAACTAAACATTTTCCTTCCCCTTATTTTTTATAATTACTTTTTCAAGACATTAAAGTCTAGCGCAGATTTGAAACTTATCCTAGCCTTGTTAAAGGCTAGTGGTCACCTCGCTCCACAACCAGCGTTTAACAGATGGCTTTGACTTCGAAGAAGATGCGGTGATTTTTACAATCACCTGCTTAGGCATAAACCCTGCTGGCAAGGTGATTTCACCCGATAACACTTGATAATAGCGAAGTGAGAACGGCAAGGAAGTGCGCTTTTTGCTTGAAACTTCTGAAAACTTTAAGGCCTTCATCTGATTACCTTGAGCGCCTTCTATTTGTATATCTACCCTACCTTTAACGTCTCTTCTTGTACTAGCGCCTTGCACAATCACCAATTGAAACTTCTGGCCCAAACCTGAATCTTCACTGATATTAAAACTCTGTGCATACACGCCTTTAGTGAATTTCTCGGGAGCGACGATACGCTGATAAAAAGCTATCTGCTCTGTTGCAGCGCTCAACTCATCGTGCAATTTTGCTAATTCACGTCGCGCTGATTGCTCCGCTTGTTGACTGATAACATTTTCGCTATCAACAAAATCTTGCTTTTTTTGCAAAAAATTATTCGTCTTTTCTAACTGCGCAATTTGCTCACCTAGCGCTTTATTAACCTCTTCATATTTTTCCACACCTCTAACCGAAAAACGCCCAATCAGGAACAACAATACTAAACTCACGGCCAAAATAATCGCGGCATACTTCTCAATTACCTGTCGCTTTTTCGCTCTATGGTAAGGGTGTGGGCATTTATGTAAATACATAACTAAGTCTCGCTTTATGGATATAAGCCGACTTGGCTTAAACCACAGGTTTCATCTAGGCCAAACATAATATTCATATTATGAACAGCTTGCCCAGAGGCCCCTTTTACTAGATTATCAATAACCGATAAAACGCTTACCACATCGCCTCTTTGGGCCTGATGAACCGCAATTTGACAGCGGTTAGTACCACGAACATCAGCTGTATCAGGATGCGCTCCTTCCGGTAGCACATCAACAAAGGGTTCATCACGATAAAAATCTTCAAACAGCTTTTGTAAATCGACTTGTTGATCGGTCAAACGCGCATACAAAGTCGCGTGTATACCCCGAATCATCGGTACTAAATGGGGCGTAAACGTTAGCGAAACCTCGCTTTCAGCAACTTCATTTAGGGCTTGCTTAATTTCGGGTAAATGACGATGCCCCGGCACGGCATAGGCCTTAAAGCTTTCACCGGTTTCACTCAACAACGCACCAACACTTGCCGCACGCCCTGCGCCACTCACACCAGATTTCGCATCGGCAATTAGCATATTTAAATCAATCACATTAGCTTTAACTAAGGGTAAAAAACCTAGTTGCGTAGCCGTTGGATAACAGCCTGGGTTAGCGACCAAATTGGCTTTAGCAATCTCTGCACGATGCGTCTCTGGCAACCCATATACGGCTTGTTGTAATAATTCTGGACAGGCGTGTTTATCGTTGTACCATTGCTCCCAAACGGCTACATCAGCCAACCTAAAATCGGCGGACAAGTCGATAACTTTTATACCAAGCCCTAATAAATCCGGCGCCATGTGCATAGCCGTTGAGTTAGGTGTGGCGAAAAACACGAGCTCACAAGCGCTTAAATTATCAATCGTTGGGTCGACAAAACATAGCTCATTAAAGCCTCGTAAGTTCGGGTAAACAGCATCCACTCGCAAGCCCTTCTCAGCGCGAGAAGTGACCACGCACACTTCAGCATTAGGGTGCAGCGCAAGCAGCCTTAATAGCTCCACACCTGTATAGCCCGTGCCCCCAACGATACCTACTTTAATCATCTAGAACCTCTGTTTATCCATCTCGTATTAGCAATTCGCCGTCATTTTACACTAGCGGCGTCTGTTATACTCAGCGTTATGTCGAGCAATAAAAAATCGAACGCTTTTTCCTCTTTTTCTATCTGGAGAACACACCTCGTTTTTTGGCTCGGCGCGATTATTGTTGTCCTCGCTACGGTGGCTCTCACTATCGGCAGTGAACACGCAAGTGAACTTTTTAAGCGTTTTCATCAGCAATATATCGCCTACAGTTTTCTACTCACCCCTATTTGTCTAACCGCTTTGGCGTGGGTAACCATTACATTTTTTTCTGGCTCAGAGAGGAGTGGCATTCCGCAAGTCAAAGCAGCCCTTCAGTTACGAGATTCTGACGACAAATCCTCTCTCTTAAGCATACGCATCATCTTAGGTAAGCTACTTTTGAGCATGGGTAGCATTTTATCGGGTGCACCTGTGGGACTAGGCGGCCCCGCAATCCACATCGGCGCCTCCTTGATAGCCTTTTTTGGCCGCTTTGCAAATTTTGGTCCGCACTATTTGGAAAGAGGGCTCATTTTAGCAGGGAGCTCGGCAGGCTTTGCCCCATCTTCAGCACGCCGCTAGCCGGTATTGTGCTTGCGATTGAAGAAATGAGCCGATTACTAGAAGAAAAAACCAGCGGTATTATTTTAACCACCGTTATTTTTTCCGGCGCAACCTCACTTGTACTACTCGGGCAATACGTCTTCTTTCCGAATAATACAATTGCCTTTCCTTGGGGAAGGGCTTGGCTCATTATCCCCCTCTGCGTTATTCTTACCGGCCTTATGGGCGGGTTCTTTAGCTTGGCCATTCTTAAGGGTGGCGACATACTAAAAACTCTCCGATTCTTGTCTCCACTCAAAGTTGTTTTTATATGTGGGCTTATCATTGCACTACTCAGCTTCTTAAGCGACGGCAGTGCTGCGGGTACCGGTTACCAAGAAACCAACGATTATTTATTGGACCCTGATGCACTGCCCGCCAGTTATCCTTTTATGCGTGTTCTCGCGACCTTAGCGACCTTTTTTGTCGGCATGTTACAGTCACCGCTCACCGCTTTTGTTATCATTATGGAAATGACTAATACTCATGCGTTGTTACTGCCTATGATGCTGACCGCTTTTATCGTCAACGGTACCTCTAAATTAATTTGCCCCGAAGCACTCTATCAAGGGCTCAGTAAAAACCACCTAAGCAATAAATAAAATGAATTTGAAAAACTCCAACGCCTACACTTTTATTCTATTACTTGCTGTTTTCGCAGGCTTTTTATACTTCAATGGTGGCGCTATTAATCAAGCACCTAACATTGCTGTTAACACACTAACGGGTGAAAAAATCTCATTACACACGTTAAAAGGCAAGCCCACACTCGTTACGTTTTGGGCTACTGACTGTCCAGGCTGCATCAAAGAAATCCCTCACCTTAAAGCCTTGCACGCCGACTACGACGCTAAGGGCTTAAACATGATTGCCATTGCTATGTATTACGACCGGCCTGACCACGTTATCGCTATGACAAAAGACAAGCAGCTACCTTACAAGGTCGCATTAGACCCACTAGGTGATGCGGCCAAAGCTTTCGGTAACGTACGCTTAACACCCACCACCTTCCTCATCGCGCCTGACGGCTCGATTGTATTACAAAAAATGGGCGTGTTCGATGAAAAAGATATGCGCCACCGCATCGATGCCCTATTAGAAGAAAGCTTAGGAACGAGCTAATGTGGCTAAAAGCCCTGCATATGATTTTTATGGTGACGTGGTTTGCAGGGTTATTCTATCTACCAAGACTTTTCGTCTATCACGCGAGTAGCGAAGATAGCACGAGCATCGAACGTTTCAAGGTGATGGAACGGAAACTGTACTTTGGCATTATGACGCCTGGGCTTATTTTGACTTTATTATTCGGCGTATGGATGTTGAACGATTACGCTTGGGCTGCGTACGGGCAAGCCACATGGTTACACCTTAAATTAGGACTCATTGGTCTACTGTGCCTTTATCACTTAGCCTGCGGAAAGTGGTTACTTGATTTTAAACACAATCGAAACCAACATAGCCACGTTTATTTTCGTTGGATGAATGAGGTTCCCGTGCTCTTCCTCGTGATAATTATTATATTAGCCACGGTTAAACCTTTCTAAACATTCGTTGTATAATGCTCGTTTACCATAAAAAGAGCACCTCATGACCAACATCGTTCAATGCGTTGTACTCAATAAAGAAGCTGAAGCGCTAGGCGCTGCGCCCCACCCTGGGGAATTAGGCGAGCGCATTCTTGCAAACGTTTCAAAAGAAGGGTGGCAAAAATGGCTAGAACGTTTAACCATGATTATTAATGAAAATGGTTTGAGTACGGCAGACGTTGAAAGCATTCAAGTAATCGAAGCCCATATGAAAGGCTTTTTATTTGGCGAAGGCGAAATGGGGCAGCTACCGAGTGGTTTTCAAGCAGGCGCTAAAAGCGCGGCACCTGCCAAAGGAAAATAATACCAAGCCTAAATCTTTTCCAATTTAAAGACGGGCGTAGTAACAATATTTAACCTTTGATGCGCACAACGTAGCGCATTTTCAACAGCCTCTGCTGTGGGTGCCTTAGCAAAAATAAACCCTAAATAACTCGAGCCTTCTGGCAGTGGAACAAGCTCATAACCCTCACGCACACTTATTCCTATTTCTGTAATATAAGGCACTTCGCTCGCCTGTTTTAAGCCTTCTACGCGTCGTAAGACTCCTCGTGATGGAACCGGAATCATCAACACACCCACACTTCCATCTAAGGCTGATAGTTCAACCGGCTTACCTAGCGCCTGCAAAAGAACTAATTCTTCAATCCCTATATTCAGGCCGAACTTCAACATATCAGCGCAGTCACCACCAATCGTACGCGAGGCTATTTCAATCAGCCACGCCTCGTTATTATGCAGCCTGAGTTCGGCGTGGATAGGCCCTTCTCGCAAACCAAATCCCCGACATACTTCAGCAACACATTTTGTTATTTTTTGCTGCCATTGCGCTGTGTGTCGCGAAGGCGTGATGTAATAACTTTCTTCGAAGTACGGCCCGTTCATCTGTTCCGGCTTATCAAAAATCGCAAGCTGCGTTAATTGCCCGTTATGCAGTATCCCCTCAAACGCCACCTCATCTCCTTCAATAAACGATTCAACTAATACGTGGCTACGCTCAAATTCGCTGGCGCTATTGGCAATAATCGGCTTGACCCTTTCGCATGCAGATATACACGTGCGCACATCATCTACTCGAATAACACCCTTACTGCCTGATAAAGATAGCGGTTTTACCACGGCTGGATAATGGAGTGCTTTTAGCTGAGAGGCTAACTCAGTGTCTAAATTCACTATACGAAATGCAGGCGTTGGCAGGCCCTTTTCCTGGAGCCGTTTGCGTGATAAATCTTTGCGTTGCGTCAGCAAAGCGCTATCCGATGCATTAGTAAATAACCCTAAAGCTTCGCCCACTTTTGCCGCTAATTTAACTGCACTGTCGTCACTTGCGACGATAGCGTCAAAATTAAATTTTTTATGCGCAGCAAGAAGCCGCTCAATACTTAATACTTCGTCAGAAAAATCAACTTGTACACCCGATGCGACGGCACTCACTAACGAGTGCTCACTTTGAGAGGCAATGATTAATCGAATATCAAGGTGTAACGCCGCTTCGATATAGGCGTGTATCCGATAACTGTTATGAGGTGCTAAAAGTAATACGCAGCGCATGATTCGCTGCTTACCTTTGTTAATAGCCCGTTGACTTACGAGCCGCAACCACCACCGGCAGCACCACAAGCACCGCAAGCGCCTGAGCCACCCGTTGCTGAAAATACGTTATTAAAGACAAAGCTTTCCTCTCCCATGCCTTTGCTCACAAAATCTATCTCAACACCGCGCATATAATTTAGCGCAACTGAATCGACGTAAACTTTGTAATCGCCCGCGTCTAAGACACTATCAAAAGATGTTTTCTCATCTGAAAATGTCATGCCGTAGGACATGCCGTCACAGCCGCCACCAGAGACAAATATACGAATGGCTTCCATTTCATCACCGACGTCTTTGAATAACTCCTTAAGCTTTTCAGCCGCCGCAGCGCTGATATTGATATCGGTATCTTTTAACGTGGAATTAAATGTAAATGCTGAGCCCATGCCCTATCTCCTATAATCTATATGTCCGCCATTGTACACGATAAATTATGATAGATTTCTAATCACTACTTGACAATGAGAATGATTATCATTAAGATTACTATTTTTAAATGTAACCAAACAGGAGATATCGTCGTGTCAGCTAAAAAACTATTTATTTCAATCTTTCTCACCCTTTGCTTATCGTTACTATTTGCACCTCAGTCCTTTGCGCTAACGCTCGAAGAAGTCGCTAGCCGGCTTGATAAGCTAGAGCAACAGAACAAGCTACTACGCAAAGAAAACAAAGAATTACGCTCTTCAATTGCGGCGACAGACGAAAAAGCAGAAGCGGCTGTTGTCGCCACCGAGGCGTTTACTGATAGCACAGCAGGCATCCAAAAAGTTGCTGAGTGGGCCAATAGAACAACCATTGGCGGCTACGGTGAACTACATTACAACAACTTATCGGGTAAGGGCGGCGCGAGTGATAAAGATGAAATTGATTTCCATCGTTTTGTGCTATTTTTCGGCCACGAGTTTACCGATGATATTCGTTTTTTCTCTGAACTCGAGTTAGAACACAGCATCGCTGGTGACGGCAAAGCAGGTGAAATTGAACTGGAACAAGCCTATATCGATTTTGACTTAAACGACAACCATACAGCCCGTGCTGGTTTGTTTTTACTACCTGTTGGCATTATTAACGAAACACATGAGCCGCCTACTTTTTACGGTACTGAACGTAACCCTATTGAGAAAAACATTGTCCCTGCTACATGGTGGGCTGCGGGTGCAGGTTTGCACGGTCAATTAGGCGGTGGGTTTAGCTACGATGCTTATGTGCATTCAGGACTTAATGCTACCGAAACTGACTCCACCACAAAAATAGTGTCTTACACAAGCATTCGCAGTGGTCGTCAAAAAGTGAGTGAAGCTGTAGCAAATGACCCTGCTGTAACAGGCCGCCTTAAATACACAGGTATTCCCGGACTTGAACTGGCCGTTAGTGCACAATATCAACAAGACATTGGGCAAGGCCTAGTTGTTGGCTTAGACAGCGGCACTCTCATTGAAACGCACGCTATATGGAACTCAGGCCCTTTCGGTATTAGAGCCTTATACGCAGCATGGGATATTAATGGCACAGCCGTTAAAGCAGCAGGCGCAGATAAACAAGAGGGCTTTTATGTTGAACCTTCATTCAAAATATCTGATCAATTTGGTGTGTTTGCCCGCTTCAACCAATGGGACAACGAAGCTGGAAGCAATACTGGAGATGCAGAAGATACCGGTAAAGAGCAATGGGATATCGGCATCAATTACTGGCCACATGAAGACGTTGTGATTAAGGCTGATTATCAGTACCAAAATAATGATAATGGCAGTGATCAAAATGGCCTAAATGTTGGATTGGGTTACCAGTTCTAGACCATTAAATTTAAAGTGTTTTCCGCACGTTTGCTATTACTACTTATGGCGCTGATGCTTGCATCAGCGCCATTAACTGTAATGGCTAAAGGGGTTTACCAAACTGAGGAGGCGTTTCTCAATGAAGCGTTTGAACAACAGGTTCCAAAGCCGTTGATTGTATGGATTAATAAAGAAAAAAAACAAGCAATTGAGAACATTTTGCAACACCGCGCAGCGTATATTCGTTTACGTTATTGGCAGCAAGGCGAGAAAACGGCATGGATCATCAATGAAATTGGTAAAGAAAAGCCCATCACAGTGGGTGTAATCATCAATAACAACGAAATTGAAAAACTAAAAGTACTCAGCTTTCGCGAGTCACGTGGATGGGAAGTAAAGCATGATTTTTTTACGCGACAATTTGATCAAACAGAACTTGTAGACGACAACAAACTCAGCCAAACTATCGATGGCATTTCTGGGGCGACCCTTTCCGTACGTGCCTTAAAAAAAATCGCGCGCATCGCACTTTACCTTAACCAGCAAACGCAATGAATCGCCGCCGGCAAAACAGAAACAAAACCAAATCACTTTATCTCTGGCATAAATATATTGGGCTAACGGTCGCTCTTTTTGTTCTTTTACTTAGCTTAACGGGCGTCGCGCTTAATCACACAGGCGATCTTCAATTAGATAAAAGTTACCTTTCAAGTGGTTGGCTGCTTGCGCACTACAACGTATCCAACCCCTCATATCTAAAAAGCTTTTCAGCTGACACGTACGCCGTATCACAGGTGGACGACTTGCTGATTATCGACCAACACATCGTAGCGCCCATTGAACGGCCCCTCATCGGCGCGGTTACATTTCATGACTTTATCCTCGTTGCACTAAAAGGGCAGTTACTTTTGGTAGATAGCGACTATAACGTAGTTGAAAAAATCGGCCGTAATGATGGCGTCCCCATTTTGCTCAATCGCGTCGGTAAAACAGATTCAGGCCAGCTTTTATTTGAGACACCCAGCAACATCCTCAGCGTTGATGAAAACTTTATTCAATGGTCGCCCTTAGACATCGACTTTTCAAAATGGTCTGCCGCGCAAGCTCTAAGCAAAAACCAACAAAGCGAACTCAACCAGCTATACAAAAGCCACGTTATTCAATTAGAAACCTTGGTGCTTGACCTGCACAGCGGGCGTTTCTTTGGCCGTTACGGTGAGTTATTTTTTGATTTCATCGCCCTCTTACTTATTTTTCTAGCGGGCACAGGTATTTGGATTTGGTTGCGACAGCGCAGTTCTCACCAAAGTCATTAAATCCCTAAAATATGAGCCCACAAGACCAACTGGTTTTATTCTATAAGCTGCTCAGGCAGCACGGGCTAAACGATTCGCACAGTGGTAATGGCTCGCTTAAACACGATAGCAGTTTCACCATTACCAAAACAGGTGCGGGTGCGGACTTGCTAAACAGCAGCGAGCTAAGCGAGTGTGATTTAAATCAAATTCCGAGCAAAGGCGCATCTCTTGATGCGGGTATCCACCAAACCATTTACCAGGCTTGCCCTCAACACAACGCTATTCTGCACGCACACAATCCACACACAATTGCCTTAACACTCAAAGATAAAATGTTTTCACCCGTAGATTTTGAAGGCAAGCTCTATTTTGGCGAACTCAGCGTTATCGAATGTGACGCCGATAATTACCTAACCACTATGCCAAACAGAATCAGTAGTGCTTTGCAAAACAGCCCCATCGCCATCGTCCGCTCACACGGCGTATATTCCGCAGCTGAGTCGCTCGAACTCGCCTATAAGTGGCTTTGCTCGACTGAGCAATCAGCAAAGATAAAGTGGCTCGCGTCTTGATATGCAACTACTCAACTGGAACGTAAACTGGGCCTCGCCTAAAAGCACCAGAGGGCTAGAGCTACTCAAGCGCATAACGTCTGCCGAAGCTGAAATAGCCGTTTCAACCGAGGTCACCACGCCTTTCTTGGGTCAGCTTGGCGGGCATTACGTGACCGCTGATGCAGACTATGGTTACAACTCACACCCGAACAGAAGAAAGGTTGCACTGTGGTCCAAACGGCCTTTTTCCGACTGCGACCCTTTAGGTTCGAAAAAACTACCCACAGGACGTTTTATTGCAGCTAGCACTTACACATCAATAGGGACAATCCGCCTCGTAGGCGTCGGCATTTCATGGTATTCCGCACACGTATCTACGGGCCGAAAGGATAGAAAAACGTGGGAAGATCACCGCCGCTACCTTGCTGAACTTGAAGCACTAATCACCAAACAACTAAGACCTATGATACTTACTGGTGACTTTAATCAACGTATCCCAAGGCAGAGACAACCTATCGATATATATGAAACATTAATGGATGCATTATCATCATTAACATTAGCAACGTCAGGGCTATGCAGTGAAAAAGGGAGGTCCACCATCGATCACATTGCATCTACACCTGATTTATCAATTGACCAAATACAAACTCTTTCTAACTACAACGGTGACATATTGCTATCTGATCACTTTGGAATTCACTGTACTATCAGTAGCGTTTGAATTCGAGCACCTATCAGATTAGACTTAAACTTTAATCTCACTTCCTTTTAATCTGATTATGAACGCCAAATTATCAGCCTTTATTATCTTTATTTTATTGCTCCCTTTATGGGTCACCGCAGGTTCTTCAGCACCCAATAATAAAGTTACAGAGCCATCCTTTTTTCACTCTTTCTCTGGTTCTATCGTCAGTGAACTTGACCAAATAAAAGAGCAAACAAAAACGGGTGTGGTTTTATTTTTTAGCACTCAACACTGCCGGTTTTGCAAACGCATGAAAGCGACTGTTTTTAATCAGCGCTCTGTACAAGAATACTATCGTCAACACTTTAGAATTTTAGAACTAGATATCGAATCTGACACAACATTAGTTGATGAGCTAGCGCAGACCACCCCTTACCTGGATTATGCTAAACGTCACCGAGTTCGCTTGACCCCAACTATTGTTTTTCTTAACCACGCAGGGGAGACAGTTTATCGCCACGTTGGCATGATTGCCGACCCACAAGAATTTATTTGGTTAGCTGAGTATGTAGTTAGCAATCAAACCCGTAAACAAAACTTCACTAACTTTAAAATAAACAAACGGCAGCAAGTAACAGCTCCATGATTCGCCTTTTGTTACTCATCGCCATCGTCTTTGGCGCCATCTATCTCGTTCGATGGTTTATAACCACCCCGACAAAAACCGTCGCTGCACATATTCGCAAAACACTTTGGTTAACATTAGGCCTCGGCTTAATTTTTTTGGCATTGACGGGGCGTTTAAATATTATTTTTGCTTTTATCGGCTCAGCTATTCCTATTCTTGTTCGTCACGTTCCTAACATTCTTAGACTATTGGGTTTAGCCAAAAGCATTCAATCAGCTAGGGCGAACAACCCGCCACCAGCACAAACAACACAAAAAATGGACGTTAAGGAGGCACTTGATGTTCTAGGCCTTAAACTGGATGCAACTGAACAAGAAATCATTTATGCACATAAGCGTTTGATGCAAAAAGTACACCCCGATAAAGGCGGCACACCACATTTAGCGGCTAAACTTAACCAAGCTAAAGATATATTACTGGATACAACAAAATAGTATGGATACGGACCAAGTAACCATTTTTATCATTTTATCGGCAACCCTCGTGCTATTTGCCTGGGGGAAATTACGATACGACATCGTGGCACTAGCGGCGATGAGCGCCGTTTTACTCAGTGGCTTAGTCACAGATGAAGAGGCCTTTGCAGGCTTTGGCCACACCGCAGTAATAACCGTTGCCGCTGTTCTCATCATTAGTCAAGCGCTGAAAAATGCTGGCGTTGTAGACGTGGTTGCTAATTACTTAATTCCACATACGAAAAATGCACTTTTACATGTTGGGCTACTAACAATAATCGTCACGTTTTTTTCTGCCTTTATGAACAACGTGGGTGCGTTAGCCTTACTGCTACCCGTCGCTATCGCCACGGCAAAAGAGCACGACCGATCACCCGCTATGGTGCTTATGCCCATCGCCTTCGGCAGTATTTTAGGCGGCATGACGACGATGATTGGCACACCGCCTAATATTATTATCGCTAGTTACCGCGCCGATATAACTGGCGAGGCGTTTGGCATGTTTGATTTTTCGCCCGTTGGTTTTTATATCGCTCTCGGCGGCGTTATTTTTATCACATTGATTGGTTGGCGACTTATTCCTCGTGAGCGGTTCAAAGAAAACGCACCAGAGCAACTGTTTGAGGTGGGAGAGTACTTAACCGAAGTTAAAGTATTAGAGGGCAGTACTTTTATTAGCCAAGCCGTCTGTAAAATTGATGAATTGCAGAATGAAGACATCGGCGTGGTCGGCATAACCCGTGGTAACAATCGGGCACTCGATACAAACCCTAATTACGAAGTAAAACAAGATGACATTCTTATTTTGCGTGGTGAGTTACTCACACTACAAAAAAAACTCAGTGACGCAAAATTAGAATTCCAAACCGCGTCAGGTAAAACCTTTGACGCGTTAACCAGCGATGATTTAGTGCTAACCGAATGCGTTATTTCAGCGACATCTCCTTTCGCCAATCGTGACGTGTCCTATTTACGCCGCCGTACCGCCAATGCAGCTGCCGTTATTGGCTTGGCTCATGAAGGCCGCATGTTACGCAAGCGTTTGCGTAACCACACCTTCAAAGCTGGCGACATTTTATTACTGCAGTGTGAAAAAGATTATGTAAATGACATGTTGTCAGAGTTCTCCCTTTTACCCCTTGCTAAACGGGGCATACAGATAGGTCAACAACGCCGCGTTTTGGCCGCACTAGCGATTTTTGTTGCCGCTATCTGTTTAGGCGCTTTCCACGTGTTGCCAATGGCTGGTGCGTTTATTTTAGCTATTTTGGCGTATTCCATTTTCGGCTTTTTACCCGGTAAAGATGTTTATCGCGATGTCGATTGGCCGATTATTATTCTACTGGGTGGGATGATACCGGTCGGCCGGGCCTTAGAAAGCACAGGTGCTACCGACCTTATTGCCAATAGCATTATTGGTATCACCGAGGGTTTGCCTATTTACCTCATCCTGACGCTAATTTTAGTCGTCACTATGTTCTTATCAGACATCATCAATAATGCCGCCACCGCCCTGGTTATGGCGCCTATTTCTGTAGGTATCGCAAACCAACTCGGCGTAAACATTGATCCTTTCCTTATGGCTGTTGCCGTGGGTGCATCCTGTGCTTTTTTAACGCCAATAGGCCACCAATCTAATACCTTGGTGATGGGGCCTGGCGGCTACCAATTCGGAGATTACTGGCGTATGGGCTTACCACTTGAAATTATTATTACGGTTATTTCAATCCCGCTCATCCTTCAAGTCTGGCCTTTATAAGAAAAACATAGAACAAAAAATAAAAACACTAGTCTGCCAATACCATATCCCTAATATATTGAAAAATCTTTCGCGCAGCCGCAGGTGGTTTTTGACGTTCCTGTTCTTGCTTTGCCTTTCTTTGTAATTGCCTGATGTGTTGGCGGTCCGCCATCGGGTAGTCACTTAAAAACTCGCTTAACACATCGTCTCCACCTTCAACCAAGCGATCACGCCATTGCTCAAACGTATGTAACCGCGCGGTTGCTGCCCGGTCTTTATCCAGTTGTTTTTCTAGCGCTTGATGGAGGCTTTCAACGTTAATATCGCGCAGTAATTTAGCAATATATTTAAATTGCCTTTTAAGCGCGCCACCTTTCGTTAACTTCCTAGCTTCTTTAAGCGCGCCTCTTAAACCTTCACTTAAGGGAATAGCCTCGAACTGTTTGGCGGAAAGCCCCGCTACCGTCTTTCCTAAATCAACCAACGCATCAACGTCACGCTTTACCTGTGATTTGCTCGTAATTTCGTCAACGTCTTCTAGCTGTTCGCTGTCATCTATCATATTCATACTGTGTATTATAAAGTCTCTATTCTGCAGCAACATGCTAACAAAAGCCTGATGCTTTGTTACAATATTTTACCCTCAACCCATCACCTCGAACATGCTTAAAGAAACCCGTGTTTTACTCATTAATCCGTATGAATTAGGGCGGCAACCTTTCGCACTGGCACAAGCTACGGCGTGGCTTAATGAGGCTGATTTTGATGTCGAGTCCCTTGACCTTTCAATTCAAAAATTGAACGCAGATAGCTTGCAGCAAGCAAATCTTATTGGCATTTATCTCGGTATGCACACGGCAACGCGCATTGCGTTACGCGCTCTACCCAAAATTAAAGAGTGCGCACCTAACGCACACGTGTTTGCATTTGGACTATATGCACCACTCAATAAGGAAATATTAAGCACTCATGGCGTATCACATTTCTTTGCTGGCGAAAGTGAACCCGAAATTCTTCAGTTAGCGGAACATATTAGAAATAGCGATTTACCTATGCCTGAACCACACGTCGTTAATACCCAAAAAATTTCCTTTAAGCCGCCTATGCGAGACGGCTTACCTGCTTTATCGCGCTACGCAAAACTCATACACACCGACGGTTCTGAAAGACAACTCGGGTTTATTGAAACCACTCGTGGCTGCAAATACCTCTGTCGCCACTGCCCCGTCGTACCCATTTATGAGGGTAAATTCAGGGCCATACCCGCTGATATTGTATTACAAGACATTACGCAACAAGTCGCACTAGGAGCCGAACATATATCATTTGGTGATCCCGATTTTTTCAATGGACCGAGTCATGCAAAAAAGATCTTGCTCGCCATGCACAAACAATTCCCTCATCTGAGTTTTGACGCCACCATTAAAATTGAACACGTTTTAAAACATCGAGATTTACTGCCTTTACTGAAACGAACCGGCTGTTTGTTTATTACCTGCGCAGTTGAGTCATTTAATGACGATATTTTACTCACGCTCGACAAAGGGCATACACGCAACGATACGTTTGAGGCCGTTGAGCTGCTTAAAAAAGCAGATATTACAATATCTCCCACCTTCGTACCTTTTACGCCTTGGAGCTCGCTATCAGGCTACCTTAGTTTACTTAAAGATATCGTAGCGCTCGATTTGATTAGTGAAGTTGCGCCAATTCAACTGGCCATTCGCCTCCTCATCCCACAAGGTTCTTATTTATTAAAACTGACTGAGTTTGAAAAGCTTATCGATGAATTTGACCCCGATATTTTAGGTTACCCTTGGGCGCACCAAGATAAACGTGTGGACGCATTACAAACGGACATTATGCAGTGTGTAGAGGCATCCGATAAACAAGGCCTATCCCGCCAAGAAACGTTTAAATTAATTTGGCAACTTAGCCATACAGCTCTGGGTGAAGCAGCACCTGAGCTTACTGAGCTTGAAGAAAAGAAAGTTCCGCACCTTTCTGAGGCTTGGTATTGCTGTGCAGAGCCAACGACTGAACAAATCAGTAATTTTTAGCTCCTTTAATTAGCCGTTTGATTAGTAATGGTTGAGTTATTAAGTGGTCATCACTAAAAATACGACAAATAAGATAACCGCTGCTATAGGTAGCAACACGGCGGGCCAATCTTTTTCGGCCTCCGCGCTGCGTTGAAGCGTCGCCTTTACCCCTGGCCTAAACCAAAAAATAAGCAATAAACAAAAAGCGCCTAATACCAATTGTTCCCACAAAGCCATCCCTCCACCCATCACTTCTCTCCTTATACGTCTCGTTGCTTTCCGCAGTTCCAACAGTCCGTAAACTGCCCTTCACTTTCTTCACCGCACCTTCCACATTGCCACGCTGGCAAATCATCTCGATCGCGTAATGGGTCAGAGGCTATGGATTTTAGCGCCAACTGCTCATCGCGTTCATCGTCTATCCATAGCTCTGGCCAACACTCAATGGGCGGCACTTCACCCGCCGCACTCGATAAAAACTCATTTCTAATTTGACAAGTAATACCCTGTTGCTCAAGATAGTTCTTCCAAAAAGCGACTGTTATGGAATTTTGCGCTGTAAAAACTTTAACCATTAATTAAACTCTCATTCCCTATGGACGAACCCCAGTATATTGACACAAGCGAAGCGCTTAATGTATTTTGTGACTCAATTAAACCTTCACCTTGGCTTGCTATTGACACAGAATTTAGACGCGAAAAAACCTATTATTCAGAACTCGCTCTAATTCAGATAGCAACGCCAGAGATGGTCGCAATAATTGACCCACTGGCTTGTGACATTAACCCCTTACTCGATGTTTTATACGACGAAAATATCATTAAGGTTTTTCATGCCGCGCGCCAAGATCAAGAAATTTTCTATGATATGCGCGGTGCACCACTTTCGCCTGTATTCGATACGCAAATTGCCGCACCCATACTCGGCCACCCCGAGCAAGCTGGGTATGCTCGGCTAGTCGATGATATTCTTGGCGTTCAACTCAGTAAGGCACATTCAAGAACCGATTGGATTCGTCGCCCACTCAGTCAAGACCAATTACATTACGCCGCAGACGATGTTATTTACCTAGCGAAGCTCTACCCTATTTTAGAAAGTCAGCTGAAAGAGAAGAAACGTTTTAACTGGATACAACCTTCTTTTCATAAACTATCTGATGCCAAGTTATACGCCAACCCACCTAACCTTGCGTGGAAAAGAATTCGCCAAACTAAGCGCCTCAAGGGAACTGCCTTATCCATCGTCCAACACTTAGCGGAATGGCGCGAAACACTCGCACAACAAAAAAACATCCCCCGTGGCTGGTTACTTAAAGATGACATACTCGTTGAGCTGGCAAAGCTCAAACCCATGAGCGTTAAAGCCATTGCCGATATTAAAGGCATATCTGAAAAATTTTCCACTAAATACGGTGGCAAAATTCACCAGATCATTCAACATGCAATTGAACAAAAACCCAGCGCCGCTGATAAGCCAAAACGTTCTAAAAAGAGTAGCGATCGCGCCGAGGCTCTAGCCGATTTACTCATGGCGCAAGTACGCTTAGCATCATCTGCTAATGGCATCAATCCAACTTCTGTAACCAGCCGAAAAGAATTGATTGAGCTGGTTTATGGCGATCGTGAACTCGAACTATTAGGGGGCTGGCGCGCCGAATTGGTTGGCGACGCGCTACTTGAAACGCTAAAAGGGAATAAGCGCTTCTACGTGACGGGTGACCAACTCATTATCGAGTCGTCCTAATTAAGCGCATCACCTTATTTTTTTATAACCTTAGGAAAGGTTAGCTCTACCCCTGCATTAACACGTCTAAAGTTAACTGCCGGGTTATGCTGACGTATCAGCCACATCGGCGCATGATAGGTTTTTTGTGCTAACAACCAAATCGATTCACCCGCACGAATCGTGCGTTTTTCAGTGCTTTCCACCCGATAAATTCTAAAAAATTCTTCTTGTAGCGCTTGGTGGTAGGCTAAACGTTTTACCTCAAACACTTCTTTTGAAACTTGTGAAAAATCGAGCTTTAACTGCTTCCCAACGGCTAGCGTTTCTTTAAACTTCATTTTATTCAGTGTGCGTAAACGCTGGGTTTTTGCTTGTAACCAATCGGCAAAGTACCCGATGGTTTCATTGCTTTGACTTCTACCGTCGTTTTCTTAGTCACCAGGTAATTACTTGGGTCAGCCTTTAAGGTGGTTTTTCTTCTGTCTTCGCCACTTTGACCGCAGCGGGTGTTTGCACTTTCTCTAGCTCAAAAACCTTTTCTGTTGCCACGATGCTCGGTACTACAAGGTCCTTACGCAGCCGTAGTTGTTGACCAACCAATAAGTGGTTTTTATTTTTAAGTTTATTCAAAGTCAAAATACTTTGCTCAGACACCCCAGCTCTACGCGCAATAACCGACAACAAGTCTCCTTTTTCTACGCGATATATAACCGTCCCAGTCGTCACGCTCTTAGCGACACCTTGGCTTTGCTTAGCCGCATAAGGTAATTTCAAAACTTGCCCTATACGAATCTTGTGTCTGCTGCGTAAGCCATTAATTGCCACTAATTGACTAACGCTCACTTTAAAGCGTTTTGCGATACTATAAAGCGTATCCCCCTTACGAATTCTATGCGACACATCGGGCTTCTGTTTACTGCTGATTTCATCGTTAGAAATACCCGCAATAATCTGCTTTGCACTCGTTGTGTTCTCAATTGCTGGCACTCGGAATGGATAGCCCTTAGGCACGAGCTTACTGTTATTCCACACCGTCGCTTGTAACGCAGGATTGAGTGATTTAATCAGGTTGTTTTTTGCACCAAACGCGTTAATTAAACCCTGCGCCGTGTAGTAACTTGGCAACGACACTTTCTTTAATTCAATCGGCTCATCTCGTTCGATATTACCAAAATATTTCTCAGGGTGATTATCAATATCTAATGCTGCCAAAAAAGCATTATAAAAATTTCGTGATGCAAAGCCGAATGTACGACCTTTGTATTCACGTACAATTTTCTCAATCGCCGTCCCACCCATCTGGTTAACCGCGCGTCGCATGCCCGCTGCACCATGATTATAGGCTGTCAGTGCTAAGGGCCATGTTTCGGTAATTTCGTGGTTATTTTTCAATAATTGACCTGCTGCACGCGAAGCGATAAATGGGTCAAGTCGTTCGTCAATCACGTGGTCAATTCGCATATATCGTCTGCCCGTTGAACGGGTAAATTGCCATAGTCCTGCCGCACCCGCGTGCGATTTAGCGTCTGATCTAAAAGAAGATTCAACGTGGGGTAATGAGGCCAGTTCCAAAGGAATATTAAGTGCGTCAAATTGTTTTCGAATATACGGTTGCCAACGGCCTGACCTGACTAGGCCTTCTTTGAACCGGTCTGCCTGCCCCAATTGAAAACGAACGCGTTTACTCGCGGCTTTAAATTCAGAAGCGCCGGTATCGTTTGGCCATAGATTTTTAACACGCTGGTGTGCCCGCGACCTCGAAGATGCGCCTCCGGACTTTGCCATATCAAGCAATATTTTTTGGTAATATTTTTTCTTAGCTTTAACCTGTTTCTGACGCTTGCTATAGGACGTACCTGGGCTAAAAGAAACGCGCTCGTACAAAATGTTTAAAAACTGATTATCGTGAATCAACCCTTCATCAGTCGTAACTTCTGTATAGACCCGTGACCAAAACATAACATCTGGCTTTAATTCATCCGGCTCGGGAAATAGCGATGCATCGCGTGCCATCAGATGCACCGGTTGCAACAACAGCAATCCGGCCAGCAGTAATTTTAAATTACTTAAAACGGCCAAATTGACCACCCTGATTGAAGCTTTTCTTCACACTTTTTTAATTGCGCACTAAAGATTCTGGCCTTCACGCCGACCCTTTTTGCAACCGCTAATAACCATGACTTAGATCTATGTGTTCCGCGACTGTAGCCACCTTGGCCTTCGTGATAGGCTAAATATTGTTGCTCGGCGTCCCACTTTGAAATACCCAACTTGCGTTGAGAAACAGCCGTATACCAACCAATAAAATCAACTACATCACCAAAGTCATCGCGGTCAGCGCCATACTGACTGGCATCTTTCATGTAACCTTCCCAGGTTCCATCTTGCGCCTGCCCATAGCCATAAGCTGACGAACGACGAGGTAATGGAATCAAACCGAGGAACCAATCACGCGGTGGTCGCACATTCGATTGAAAACGAGACTCTTGATGAATAATGGCCATTTGTACCGCGATGGGGGTGCCCCACCTCTTTTGCGCGTCTAGCGCATCGTCATACCAACCCTTTTTCTCATAAAAGATTGCGCACACATTGTCTTGGCTTGCGGGCTGTGATGCTGCACACGAAGTCAAAAACACCATAACAAGCAGCAAAAAAGGCACTGTTGAATGTGATTTAAGCGTTTCTTTATTTAGCTTCTTCATCAAAGAATTAACGTGTCCTTTCCCAACTATCGAGCGCCACTACAAACTTCTTGGCCGCCTGTTCAAGTAACGCTAAAAACTGTTCCTGCGAGCCATCTTTTAACGCAGCCCAAGCTTTATGTATTTCATCATCACACGCCTTTGTCAGCTCAGCTTCCAATACCTTTTTATAGGCTAAAGCCAATGAACTTATTAACGAAGCTGATTGTTCCTTATCTACACCACCTTCAGCCAGCACCATCATGCAGGCAGCTTTGGGGGCTTTACTAATAGCGGCCTGGTTTAACATTGGATTTAACTGTGCCTTTTGCTTTATGTGCAAGGCGCCCAAGCTTTCTATCAAGTGCATTAAACACAGCATACTCGGTAAATCTTTGAACAACTTAGGGTCACTGCGGCTTGCGGCCAATTCTGCCGCAACCTTCAAGCACGGCGCCACAATCATTTGATAATCGTCCGGCTCTAACCAGCCAAGATTATGACTCGTTTTCGTATTTTTTTGTTCCACTGGCTGCGTTTCCTTTTCCAAAACTCACTAGCTCCTTAAACACCTTATGAGTACCATTTTAAGGTATATTCAATAATCAGTGTCTATAAATCTAACGTTAATGAGAAAAGCACGTTTAAACCTTGTGATGAGGCTATCAAAAGTGACTTGTAAAAAATTCGGCTTTATTACTATACTAGTGATTGTTGTACACAATTAAACTTAACTTAAGGGGAACACATCAACACAACAAACTATTAACCGCCATCGTAGCAGCTTCATTTCTATTATTAGCGGCTTGCGAACAAGCTGCAGAAGAAGCGCCTGCTGTAGAAGAAGTAGCCGTTGAGGCAACAGAAAGCACCGATGCAATGGAAGAAGCTGCTGATGCAGTAGAAGACACAATGGATGAAGCTGGCTCTGATGCAATGGAAGCTGCAACAGACGCAGCAGAAGAAGCCGCTGCCGAATAAGCTTTAAGTAGTACATAAAAAAGCCCGCTCTAATGAGCGGGCTTTTTTATTGCATGAAGCTTTTTAAGCTCTTCTTTAAAAGGGAATGTCGTCGTCGAAATCATCTGCCGCTGCTGGCGCTTGGCTAGCCGGTGAAGCTGCGGCCTGTGAGGAAGGTTTGGACGGTGCAAAGTCCGCTGAACCACCACGGCTATCGAGCATTTGCATAGTGCTAGCTTTTATCTCTGTGGTGTAGCGATCTTGGCCACTTTGATCTTGCCATTTACGCGTTTGTAACGAACCTTCTATATAAACTTTAGAGCCTTTTTTCAAGTATTCGCCGACCACTTCTGCCAAACGATTAAAAAACACCACGCGGTGCCATTCGGTTTGTTCTTTTTGCTCACCACTATTCTTATCCTTCCAGGTTTCCGATGTTGCCACTGTAATGTTGGCTACAGCGCCGCCACTCGGCATATAACGAGTCTCAGGGTCTTTACCTAAATTACCCACCAAAATTACTTTATTTACGCCTCTACTCGCCATGCTGCCTCCAATATTAACCTTCTGTTTTTTGAAAAATCCCGTCCAACACTTGTTGGTCAAGCTCCTGATTATCTACTTTTAAATAAGCCGTTGCATCATCTGCCGAAACGGCTACTTCTACCACACCTGTAATCGCCAATAATTGCTTAGTCAAATTTATTGCCTCTTGTTCACTTTCTATTCGAATGGGCTTTAACATACTACACAAATGGCGCGGCGGTTTCATGCTTGCCGCGACCATGAACCACAAACTCAGTACGCCGGCACAAACTAAAAATACATCGGCTACGCCATAGTATTGGTATATCGTACCACCCATTACACCACCGCAGAAAGCACCAAAAAATTGCGCGCTAGAATACACGCCCATGGCGGTTCCTTTACCGCCAGCAAACGCCACTTTTGAGATAAGTGACGGCAATGACGCTTCTAATAAATTAAACGCGGTAAAGAAAACAAACAAGCTAGCTAACAAGCCCCAAAACGATTCGTAACTTAAAAACATGGCTAAGCTTGCCAGCGCGACCATCGCCACGGCACCCACAAAAACCGTTTTCATCTTACGCCCCTTTTCCGCGATGATAATAAAGGGCACCATCGCAGCCACAGACAAACCTAACACCGGCAAATAAATCATCCAATGTCGCGTTGCTTCTACGCCGAGTTCATCTCGAAAAATTAACGGCAAAACGACGAACATCGCGGTCATCACTAGGTGCAAACAAAAAATTCCAAAGTCTAACCGTAGCAATTCACCGTCCTTCAGTACCTTACCCATTAACTTGGGGACTGGTTCGGCGTCTTTATGCACCGTCAATGCCGATGGGTTAGGTACAACCTGATACAAAATAACAATAGCAAAAAGAGCTAGGCCTGCTGAAAACCAAAAAATACCCTGCAAACCCGTATAAGCACCCACCAAAGGCCCCAGCACCATCGCCACCCCAAACGAGATGCCGATGCTGATGCCGATTGTTGCCATGATTTTTGTGCGATTTTGCTCGTGCGTTAAATCCGCTGCTAGCGCCATAACGGCCGCCGCAACCGCACCACTGCCTTGCAAAGCCCGCCCAAGAATAACGCCATAAATTGAATCCGAAGTTGCTGCCACAACACTGCCTGCGGCGAAAAAGAATAAACCGACGGTAATAATGTTTTTGCGCCCTAATCGGTCTGACATTAAACCAAATGGAATTTGTAACAAAGCTTGGGTTAGACCGTACACGCTAATCGCTAAACCCATTAATAGTGGCGTTGCTCCACGCAAGTCTTCTGCATAAAGCGACATCACAGGCAGTAGCATAAATAAGCCCAGCATACGCACCGAAAAGATGCCCGCAAGACCCACCGAGGCTCTTTTTTCAAGCGCACTCATGCCAGAAGGAATGTTTACATTGTTTGACACAATTTACTTTGCCTAGACCGCGAAAAGGGGGGTATATTAACAGGTTTACTAGGCAACCGATAAACAGATGGATACGATCCAAATTCGCGGCGCACGGACCCACAATTTAAAAAATATTGACCTTGATTTACCACGCGAAAAATTAATTGTCATTACCGGCCTTTCAGGCTCTGGAAAGTCCTCACTCGCCTTTGATACCATCTACGCCGAAGGGCAACGTCGTTACGTGGAATCCTTATCCGCCTATGCGCGACAATTTTTATCGGTGATGGAAAAACCGGACGTTGATCATATCGAAGGGTTATCTCCCGCCATTTCTATTGAACAAAAATCGACCTCGCACAACCCACGCTCTACCGTCGGCACGATTACCGAAATTTATGATTACCTGCGCTTGCTGTTCGCTAGAACCGGTACACCACAGTGCCCTGAGCACGGCACATCTCTCGAAGCACAAACCATTACACAAATGGTGAATTCGGTCTTGAGCCTAGATAAAAGTAAGCGCTGGATGCTGCTTGCGCCGGTTATACAAGAACGCAAAGGCGAGCACTTTAATGTGATTAGCGACTTACGCAACCAAGGTTTTATTCGTGCGCGTATCGACGGCGAAGTCGTGGAACTTGAAGATGCACCGACGCTTGAGCTGAAGAAGAAACATACCATTGAAGTGGTGGTTGATCGCTTTAAAATTAACGATGAGCTATCTGTGCGACTCGCTGAGTCTTTTGAAACAGCCCTTAAATTAACAGACGGTATTGCTGTTATTGCAGATATTGACGGCGGAGAAGAACTGCTTTTCTCCACTCGTTTTGCCTGCCCCACATGTGGTTATAGCATCGCAGAATTAGAGCCGCGCAGCTTTTCCTTTAACAGCCCTAAGGGGGCTTGCACGAGTTGTGATGGGCTTGGTATTAAACAATATATCAATGCTGATCGCGTGCTACACAGTCCAGAAATCAGTTTGGCTGGCGGTGCTATCCGCGGCTGGGATAAGCGCAATATGTACTACTATCAGCTCATCCTATCATTAGCAACGCATTACAAATTTGACCCCGAACAGCCTTTTAACTCGCTGCCTCTGGCTACCCAACAAGCAGTGTTATTTGGCAGTGGTGATGAGGAAATTACCTTTAAAACACTCACCAGCCAAGGCAAAACAAAAAACACTGCGCATAGCTTTGAAGGCATTATTCATAGTATGGAGCGCCGCTATCATGAAACAGATTCCAGCATGGTGCGCGATGAACTGGCTAAATATTTATCCAAAAAACCTTGTCCAGATTGCAAGGGACAGCGCTTAAATATAGCCGCACGAAACGTATTTATTAATGAACATACCCTGTCACAAATAACAGGGCTATCTATCCTCAAGGCCAGCGAGCTTTTTGCAACGCTTGCGCTTACAGGGCAGCGCGGAGAGATTGCCAAAAAGATTATTAAAGAAATTAAGGCACGACTGGACTTCCTAATTAACGTAGGTTTGGACTACCTATCGCTCGACCGTAGCGCTGATACTTTGTCCGGAGGCGAAGCACAGCGCATCCGCCTCGCCAGCCAAATTGGCGCGGGCCTGGTCGGCGTGCTGTATGTGTTAGACGAACCCTCAATCGGCCTTCATCAACGAGACAACCAGCGCCTAATTGACACCCTTATTCACTTAAGAGATATCGGCAATACCGTGATTGTTGTTGAACACGATGAAGAAGCTATTTTAAGCGCCGACCACGTGGTTGATATAGGTCCAAATGCAGGTGTTCACGGGGGCATCATTATCGCCGAAGGCTCGCCACAAGACATACTAGACTCAGCCGAATCGCTCACTGGGCAATACCTTTCAGGGCGGAAATTTATTCCCGTACCTGCAAAAAGGCATCAAGCCAAATCAGACCAGGCATTGCGCATAATTAATGCACGGGCGAATAATCTTAAAAACATAACCATTTCACTGCCGATTGGTTTGCTCACCTGTGTAACGGGCGTTTCAGGTTCGGGTAAATCCACCTTGATTAACGAAACCTTATACCCCGCGGTCGCCAGAGAACTGAACAAATCGTCACTACCTATCGCCGCGTGCGATGCCGTGGGCGGTATCGATCTGCTAGATAAGGTTGTCGATATAGATCAAAGCCCGATTGGGCGTACACCACGATCAAACCCTGCAACGTATACGGGTCTATTCACCCCTATTCGCGAGCTTTTTGCTGCCACACCAGAATCTCGTTCACGTGGTTACACACCCAGTAGATTTAGCTTTAACGTAAAAGGTGGGCGCTGCGAAGCCTGTAAGGGCGATGGTGTTATCAAAGTGGAAATGCACTTTCTTGCCGACGTTTACGTCAATTGCGATAGCTGCAAAGGGCAACGCTTTAACCGTGAATCCTTGGAAATTCGTTACAAAGGAAAGACAATTCACGATGTGCTGTCTATGACAGTTGAAGATGCGTTTGAATTTTTTAGCCCTATTCCCGTCGTTCATCGTAAATTACACACCTTAATGGAAGTGGGGCTTGGTTATATTACACTCGGGCAGAACGCCACCACGCTCTCAGGCGGCGAGGCGCAGCGGGTTAAACTATCACGAGAACTCTCCAAACGCGACACAGGAAAAACGCTCTATATATTAGACGAGCCAACCACCGGCCTGCACTTTCACGATATACAGCAACTCCTCACCGTGCTCCATACCTTACGCGATCACGGCAACACCGTAATTGTCATCGAACATAACTTAGACGTGGTTAAAACCGCGGATTGGGTCATCGATTTAGGTCCTGAAGGTGGCGATGGTGGCGGCACAATATTAGCCGAAGGCAGCCCAGAACTTGTTGCAGATATAAGCAAATCACATACAGGCCTCTACTTGAAGCCATTGCTATATAAAACCAAACATTCCAAACCAGCTTGATACAAAAAATAACTCAGCTGTTTCCGGTTTGGGCGATTTCATTATCACTAGTCGCTTACCTAACACCTGACTTATTTATTCCACTAAAGCCTAGCCTATTCTTTTTACTCGGGCTGGTAATGTTTGGCATGGGCATCAGCCTAAGAGCTACCGATTTCCTAAACATTCTCCAAATACCTAAGCCCATTTTATTAGGCCTAACACTACAATTCTTATGTATGCCCTTGTTTGCCTGGGCTATTTCCTCTTGGTTAAATTTATCTTTATTGCTAACCACTGGCATGGTGCTCGTCGGTGCAAGCCCAGGTGGAACAGCATCAAATGTTATCTGTTATTTAGCTAAAGGTAACGTCGCATTGTCGATTACCATCACCACGCTATCAACTTTATTAGCCGTCATCGCAACGCCCTTACTTAGCCTTTTATATTTGAGTCAGAAAGTTGATGTACCCGCCATAAAGATGCTTATGGATATCTTTAAAATCATTATTTTACCTGTTGCAGCGGGTGTCATTCTTAACCAGTTATTTGGACGTTTCTTAAGCTCAACTCGGCAAGTCTTCCCATTAATATTCATACTAGCCATCGTGCTTATAATTGCGATTATTGTCGCACTCAACCAGACTCGTTTAGACACGATTGGTTTGATTTTAATTGCTGCCGTTGCATTACATAATGCCGTAGGCTTACTTGTAGGTTACTGGATACCGCATCTAGCAGGTTTGGACGAAAAACCTGCAAAACACTTGCAATAGAGGTCGGCATGCAAAACTCAGGTTTAGCCGTTGCATTAGCTATTAAATATTACGCCCCAGTAGCAGCTCTTCCAGGCGCACTGTTTTCGTTGTGGCATAACTTAACCGGTTCACTACTAGCGTCTTATTGGTCTCGCCAGAAATAAAGCCACATATAAAAAACACCTTCTTTTTACAAAAGGCGCTTCAGTCAGGCTCTAAAGTTTTTTGATTATTTCACATCAGGGTAAAACAACTGCTGCCCACCTTTTCTGTATGCTGAAATAACTGCTTGCCCTTCCTTGCTCGTTACAAACGCGATATATTTTTGTGCTGAATCGTATTTAACGTCTGCGTGTTTCTCAGGATTAACCGCCATCACGTGATACGGATTAAACAGGCCTTCATCCCCCTCGAATAGCACTACAAGTGATAGTTTATCGGCAAAGGCTATTTGTGTTCCGCGGTCTGTTAAGGCATAAGCTTGTTTGTCGTTGGCGATGCGTAATACCGCACCCATGCCTTGACCCGCTTCTGCATACCACGCAGACCAATTTTTATTAGGTGTTAGACCAATAGACTGCCACAGCCCTTTTTCTTTTTTATGTGTGCCTGAATCGTCACCACGGGAAACAAATGTTGACTGGGTTTCTACTATCCGCGTTAATGCCTCGTCAATCGTTTTCAATTCGCCCAATTTAGCCGGGTCAGCCTTTGGCCCAACGATAACGAAGTCATTGTGCATCACTGCCGCGCGGTCGGTAAAGTGACCTTCGGCCACATATTGCAATTCCGCCGCAGGCGCGTGTACAAACACTACGTCAACATCGCCATTACCACCCGTCCTTAATGCCTTGCCCGTTCCCATTGCCAGCACATCCACACGAATGCCGTGTTTCTTTTCAAAAATCGGGTGTAATACAGCCAATAGTCCAGAGTTTTCTGTGCTGGTTGTCGTCGCCAACTTTATGCTTTTGTCCGCCAAAATAGCTTGGGATATGCTTAGTAAGAACAGGCCTAATGCAACGCTAGAAAACTGTTTGGATACCTTCATTCTAATGTCCTTTTTGTAAATTTGTAACTAGGAAATTAAAACGCCCACTGACCACGGAGTTGCATAATATCTGCTTCTTCGTTGTCGTGGTCATGACCCGCTCTATCCATTTCAAGCACTTTTATGTAGTTAGCAGACACCCTTAAACCCGCTGTTGGAAACCAATTCAACCCTAAGGTTACGTTGTCCATTTCACCACCTATTGTGGTGCCATCTGTTAAGTCGATGGTGCTGTACCGAAGTGCAAGTTCCCACGCGCCAATACCGCCTCTACCAACAATACTTTTAGGCTTAACCCCTTTGAATTTTGCGCCTTTGAAACTATACGGGCGTGTATCGTCTGTAAAGAACCAACCCGCTTGGGCATACCAACCATCAAATGTTAGATCACCCATTTTTTTTCTATCTAGATTAACCCTTACGTATTCTGTTTGAGCAGAAAGAGCCCCCCGTACAACTGCAAGCTCCGCACCTACTGTTAAATAATGATCAACATCCATCAACTCGCCTGTATCAACAAAATTAACACTCGCCACATGCGTTTCCGGCTGCTGCTTAAATTGAACACTATTACCACGCGTGCTTCGGTAATCAGCTGCTAAACCTATATGCACCAGCGAACCTTGCTCATTAACAGGCATCCAAGTAACTCGGCCCGCTGTACCCCAGCCTTCATCATCCTCACCGCCTACTGTGTTAGCACCCTCACCAAAAACTCCAAATGCCGCAGTCCAGTGTTTTCGGTCTAGACTTGCCATTACGCCAATATGACGACCCGCCGTGAACGCATCAAGTGAGGCTCTTTCGGTAAATTGTGTATTGTTATCACTAACTTGGTCCTGCAACATAAATGGGTCTCTAAAATGACCTGTTTTAACGCTTAACCCCTCTGTATCAAAGCCGTTATAACCTAACCAGATATCTGTAATGCCATTTCTAGTATCCCCTTTTCCTGCAAAGTCATATTCGAATTTATAGAACCAATCATCGTAAATGGTTCCTTTAAGATATAGCCTTGCACGACGCAACTCGGTGCCATCACCCAGCGTGCTGCCCGCACCCGTTCTATCTTCACCATACCACGCAGCATCTAACTGCATACGACCACCAACTTTAGTCGTAAAGCTGCCATCGCTAGATTTAACCGCAAGACCACCTTTGCCCACACTAACTTCGACGTTTGTCGCTTTGTCCAGTTTTGCCTGCAGCTCATGTTTTTCGTCTTTCGCCTGCTTTTGCGTCGCTTTAGCTTCGGCAATGACGCGGGAATATTGTTCCGCCGTAATGGTGCCGTTATCACGCAATACTTTTAACAAGGTCATGAGTTCTGGACCCGCTAAAACAGAAGAACTTAAAGCCAGAAGGAACAAAACTAATGTTAATTGTGCAAAAAATCTTTTAATGGTCATCGTTTCTGTTATTTTCATAATCGAAGCATTGTATTAAAACTATGCCCTAATTAGTACTCTAATACACCTTAATAGCCCGCTTAAACACTATTTTGGCTGGTCACACGCCGTTGTACGTTTTAAGATGTGAACTTAATTTTAATCTCGTCACCTTAACACTATGCGCACCAGCCAATTCCCTTTAAATACGGTTAAAGAAACCCCTTCAGACGCTGAAATAGCCAGCCATAAATTAATGCTCCGCGCAGGTTTGGTTAGGAAACTTGCTGCAGGACTTTACAGCTGGTTACCGCTAGGCGTTCGCGTACTGCAAAAGGTAGAAAAAATCGTGCGTGAGGAAATGAATAGCGCAGGTGCCTTAGAAGTTTCTATGCCCGTTGTTCAACCCGCTGAACTTTGGCAAGAGTCTGGTCGTTGGGAGCAATATGGCCCCGAATTAGCTCGCTTAAGTGACCGCCATGGTCGTGAGTTTTGCCTAGGGCCAACGCATGAGGAAATCATTACCGAATTAGCCCGCAACGAAATTAAAAGCTACAAACAATTGCCGATTAATTACTACCAAATTCAAACTAAGTTCCGCGATGAAATTCGCCCACGCTTTGGGATTATGCGCGCTCGCGAATTTATTATGAAAGACGCTTACTCTTTTCATTTAGATGACGCTTCTTTACAAGAAACGTATGACCGTATGTTCCAAGCCTATACAAACATTTTTAATCGTTTGGGCTTAAACTTTCGGCCTGTACTTGCCGACACCGGTTCCATCGGTGGCAATGCTTCGCATGAGTTTCATGTACTCGCTGATTCGGGCGAAGACGCTATCGCATTTTCGACCAAAAGTGATTACGCGGCTAACGTTGAAAAAGCCGAAGCCCTTGCGCCAACATCGGCTAAAGGCGAGGCAACAAAAACGCTTGAGAAAGTGAGCACACCTAACCAACGTTCGATAGACGAGGTGAGCCAGTTCTTAAAAATAACAGCCGAACAGTGCGTTAAAACGCTCTTGGTTAAAGGTGAAGAGGACGGCATTATTGCCCTCCTATTACGTGGCGACCATACACTCAATGAAATTAAAGCAGAAAAAATTGATGGCGTGCTATCACCACTGACCATGGCAAGCGGAGAAGAAATTTTGTCTATTGCTTCATGTGAACCAGGCTTTATTGGCCCTGTTGGCTTAGATATACCCATTATTGTTGACAGAAGTGTTGCTAATCTCGCGAACTTCACCTGTGGAGCAAATGAAAATGGCGGCCACCTCAGCGGTGTTAACTGGGGCCGTGATTTACCCGAACCCTCGCGCATCGAAGATTTACGTCAGGTCGTTGAAGGTGACCCAAGCCCAGATGGCAACGGCACGCTCACCCTTGCCCGCGGCATTGAAGTAGGCCATATCTTTCAACTCGGCACCAAATATAGCGAAGCGATGAAAGCATCCGTCCTTGATGAAAATGGTGAAAACCGAACCATGACCATGGGCTGTTATGGCATTGGCGTTTCACGCGTTATAGCCGCCGCGATTGAGCAAAACCATGACGATAAAGGCATTATCTGGCCCGATGCTTTGGCGCCTTTTCAAGTGGCGCTTTTACCGATGAACATGCACAAATCCGAACGCTTAAGAGCAGCCGTTGAGAAGCTCTACGATGAGTTAATAGCAGCAGGCTTTGAGGTTTTATTTGACGACCGCAAAGTGCGTCCTGGCTTTATGTTTTCTGACATGGAATTAATCGGCATTCCACACCGTGTAGTATTAGGCGATAAAGGATTGGATAATGGCATGGCTGAATATCGCGGCAGGAAGGACGCTGAAAATAAAGACATCCCCCTCAGCGATATTGTGCAGCACCTTAAAGCCGCCTGTTCTAACTAAGACCTACGCATGGAGCACGATTTTTGGCACGAACGCTGGGCAAAAAATGAAACAGGGTTTCACCTAGACCGAGCCAACCCGTTCTTAAAAAAGCACTGGGGTACGTTACAGGCCAGCTCAAACGACTCTATTTTTGTTCCCCTGTGCGGCAAAAGCTTAGACTTAACCTGGCTTGCTCAACGGGTTAAACACGTTATTGGTATTGAACTTAGCCAAAAGGCCGTTGATAATTTTTTTGCAGGCAACGACCTAAAGCCCGACATTAGCCAACACGAAAATCTTATTGAATACCGCTACAAAAACGTCACTTTATATTGTGGTGACTTTTTTCAACTGACGCCCGCTGATGTTAATGCTTGTCAGTTTATTTACGACCGCGCCTGCCTAATCGCCTTTCCGCAAGAAATGCGTCGTGCTTATGCTAACAAGCTGCTTGAACTCTTCCCGCAAAAAACTCGAACACTGCTCATAACCTTAGAGTATCCTCAAGCTGAAATGGACGGCCCGCCTTTTTCTGTACAAACAGATGAAGTTGAGAATCTTTTTAAGCTGCACAATTCAATCAAATGCCTCGAAACAAAAGATATTTTAGAGAAATCACAACGCTTTAAAGATAAGGGCATTACAGCCTTATTAGAACGCGTTTTTATTTTAGAGAAACGTTAAGTTTAGTGCTCGTGGCCACAGTCCGCATTGGGTTCTGACTCATACGGACTTTTACGTTTTGGCGTGTGCATCCGGTATTGCACAAAATCGTGTGCGTTCTTATGGTGTAAAAATGGATTCCCTACTATCTGCTCTTGTAGCGTAGACGTTTCTTTTACAGCGTAATTATGGCCCGGACGAATAATCGTAGATGATGAGAGCTTTGTTCTAATTTTTTTTAGTGTTTTAAACATCACTTCAGGGTCACCGCCCGTTAGGTCACAACGCCCACAACCAAATACAAACATCGTATCACCCGTAATCAAATCATTCCCTACGTGATAGCAGGTTGATCCTGGGGTATGCCCGGGTGTGTGAAGCATTTTAATTGGTGTTTTACCGAGTATGATTTCATCCCCACCTTGGTGCAGCGTTGGCTTTGCATCTTGATTGCCCCAGAAATCGGCCTCTTCTGTTAACAAGTGAAGCTGTGCATCGTATTCATCCAACACATCCTGAATACCGTTTATATGGTCGTGATGGCTGTGTGTAAGCAGAATATCTGTAATGGTAACGCCGTTCTTTTTTGCCAACTCGATAGCTTTAGGGGCATCCCACGCCGGATCGACAATTGCTGCGCGTTTACTAGACGCATCTTGGATGAGATAGACAAAATTCTCCATTGGGCCAAGCTCCAATGCATCAATGCTGTAGTTTTTTTCACTCATTATTTGCTCCCTTCTAATTAACGATTAAAGCTCTCGAGTGGCACTAAACGTAATATCTGGCCAACGTTCTTCTGTTAACGATAAATTAACACGGCTGGTTGCCAAGTAAACCAAGTAACCACTTCCATCCTCTGCAAGGTTAGCGTGTGCTTTATTTTTAAATTCTTCCAATTTTTGTGGGTCCTCTGCGCTTACCCAACGCGCCGTTGTAATGGAAATATTATCGTAAACACACTCAACGTTATACTCGTTTTTCAGGCGGTGCGCGGTAACATCAAACTGCAAAACACCCACCGCACCTAAGATAAGATCATTATTTTTTAGCGGTTTAAATAGCTGTGTCGCCCCTTCTTCCGTCAGTTGCTGTAAACCTTTTTGCAAGGCTTTCATACGCAAAGGGTCTTTCAGAACAGCCCGTCGGAATAATTCTGGCGCAAAATAAGGGATGCCGCCAAACTTTAACTTTTCACCTTGGGTAAAGGTATCGCCCACTTGAATCGTACCGTGGTTATGCAAGCCAATAATATCGCCTGCAAAGGCTTGTTCTACATTTTTCCGGCTATCGGCCTGAAAAGTTACCGCATTACCTACTTGAATGTTTTTACCCATCCGCACGTGATTCATTTTCATACCTTTGACATATTCGCCAGAACATATACGCATAAATGCAATACGATCACGGTGCGCAGGATCCATATTGGCTTGCACCTTAAAGATAAAGCCCGAAAAATTTTCCTCTTCCGGTGTCACTTCTCTTTCTTTAGCGTGTCTCGATTGAGGCTGAGGCGCGTATTCAGCAAACGCATCAAGCAGTTCACCCACACCGAAATTATTCACCGCTGAACCAAAAAACACGGCAGTTTGCTGGCCTGCTAAGTAGCTTTCAATATCAAACGGCGTACTTGCTTCTTTGACCAACTCCAGCTCTTCAAAAAAATCATCCGCCTCATCACTCATCAACTCTTTTAATTTTGGATTATCTAGACCTTTAAAAACCTCACCCGTTGCGATTTTTCCGCCATGCGTCGGGCTAAATACGTGCACTTCGTCTTTGTACAGGTGATACACGCCTTTAAAGCCTTTACCCATACCTATGGGCCACGTCATCGGCGCGCATTCAATTTTAAGCACAGATTCCACCTCATCAATAAGCTCCAGCGGGTCTCGGCCCTCGCGGTCTAGTTTGTTGATAAACGTAATAATAGGCGTGTCGCGCAAACGACAGACTTCCATCAATTTAATCGTTCGTGCTTCTACACCTTTCGCACAATCAATCACCATCAACGCAGAATCCACCGCTGTTAAAGTTCGGTAGGTATCTTCAGAAAAGTCTTCGTGGCCCGGCGTATCCAGCAAGTTCAGTAATTTTCCATTATGCTCAAATTGCATCACCGAGGTGGTCACCGAAATACCCCGTTCCTTCTCCATCTCCATCCAATCGGACGTTGCGTGCCGTGACGCTTTACGCCCTTTAACAGAGCCCGCCAATTGAATCGCGCCCCCAAATAAAAGCAGCTTTTCGGTTAAGGTCGTTTTACCCGCATCGGGGTGAGAAATAATAGCGAAAGTTCTTCGCTTCTGAAATTCACTAGGCATAGCTGTAATAGGTAACAAGGTCTTTAATTAGATGCCGTATTATAACGTCAGCTGCCGTTTTTAGACCTTGGGTTTCGTAAAATAAATCTTGTCGCTTAGATAACGTCTGGATTCAAATCTAGCGATTACACAACTTCAAGCTTGTCCGCTGCTAGCCACTTTCGTTTAGTAGCATCTGCCAAAAGTTTAAGAGGCGCCTAACCCAGTCAGGCTGTATTTTTACAACACACATCAACAATTTATCGACACAAGTAGCTCTTCAATATTTTTAGGGTCATGACAAGTTAAGCATGAGTATTATCATGCTAAGGTTTTGTTATGGCTATAAAAAACAAGTATGCGCACCGTTCCCGCCTTTCCGAAAAGAAATTTAGAGAACTTATTCGGTACTTTCCTATCGACTTAAACGCCAGCCAAATAGCTAAATTAACATTACTTAGCCGCCAAACTATCAATACTTATTTAACGGTGATTAGGTCTCGAATAGTCATTTCTTGTGAGCAAGAGTTTTCGCCTTTAGCAGGACAAATTGAAG
>LWTN01000243.1 GCA_002101225.1 Cycloclasticus sp. symbiont of Poecilosclerida sp. M
GTGAGTAATGTTTCTATTTCAGACCATTCCAACAAGGCTTCTGTGTCATCAAGACTATGAAGAATAGGGTGCTCTAAGTCAGCGGTTGAAAAGAAGAGGTTGGATTGTGTTGAGAATGATTTTTGCATGATGCATTATAACAAAATTTATGCGTGTTTTTTGGGTTATGCTGAGGTCTCTAAGTATGAAAAGCCTTGTTTCTAACAAGGTTTTTTTGGCCTGATAAAGATAGTTAGAAACCTTCTATATCATAAGGAAATGTAATGTCTAAAAAGTAGATCAAGCACCGTTCCGGCGCAAAAATCAGCGCTTTGTCTGCCGCTTAGCAAAACGTTGTGCCTAAAAATAGTAGACGTTACTTTGACTAGCGGCGCTAACGTTAGATTAATGGATAACTCCAATTTCAATAACTATAAAAACGCTAGCACTTTAAACAACGTATATATCGTAGCGCGTGTTAACGCTGCTAATGCTATATCTGGATTTTAAATCATTCAATGGTAGCGCGGACTTAGGCCGCTTAACGACGACACGAAAGTTAGCGGTTTCAAGTGCGCGCTCTAATAGCTTGCTTTCGCTTCCACTGTGGCTAACGAGGTGTTGGAGTACTTGCATTTCTTTCTTTATTTTTGCGGATCTTTTACGTTCTGGATACATCGGGTCCAAATAAATGACATCCGGCATGACTCGCAAAGCACCCTTTTCTCCATCAATGTAATCAATTGAGTCGCTGCAAACACAGGTCATCTTATTAGCAATTAGTGCAGTTTCTGCATCGATGGAGGCCCGATGGAGCGCATCAGCTAACATTCCATACAGAGCTGGGTGCTGTTCACATAAGGTGATTTCTGCGCCTAGACTTGCCAAAACAAAGGCATCTTTTCCAAGCCCTGCCGTCGCGTCTAAAATCGTCCATTCGGAGTGTTTATCTAAACCACACGCCTTTGCTAATGGTTGTTTTTTACCTCCGCCATATTGGCGACGGTGTTTGGCTCTTCCTGTTACAAAGTCAACACAAACGCTCAAGCTCTCACCTTCCTTTTCAAGGTGTAAGGTTAATGCGTCTTTTACATAGCTTAGGTAACACGATGTGGTCAATTCAGAGTTTTTGACTTGAAATACGCCTTGATCAATAAGCACTTTTATCTCATCGCACGGCACATCGCCTTCGCTGATGACTATTTGGATTGGATTAGCAAGCAATGGAGCTAGAGCAAGTGAGGCTGTTAAACATAGAAGTATAATCGAAATGGGGTGGATGAAGGGACTCGAACCCTCGACAACCTGAGTCACAGTCAGGGGCTCTACCAACTGAGCTACACCCACCATCGACGATTATTTGTACTTAGGGATTTTTAGACCTTAAGTTGATTAACTTTTACATCTGCCGTATGGCGCGCTTGGCAGGACTCGAACCTGCTACCCTCGGCTTAGAAGGCCGATGCTCTATCCAGATGAGCTACAAGCGCTTCAACATAAGCAAAATTGGTCGGGGTGGAGAGATTCGAACTCCCGACCCACTGCTCCCAAAGCAGTTGCGCTACCAGGCTGCGCTACACCCCGCCGACCCTAAAAGAAAAATGGATAGTGTTTTCAGAAAGCAATGCTTTAGTAATGCAAAATCTCTGTAGGTGGGCGATAATACGGCACGACCCAATTGAGGTCAATATTTAACCCTAAAATTTTAAAGAAACGGCTCAATGACCCACCAAATCATCAATGGAAAAATAATTGCTGCTGAACTTCGAGCATCAATTAAAAAGCAAACTGCCGAGCGCCTCTCACAGGGTTTAGCAAAACCAGGCTTGGCCGTTATTTTGGTTGGTGAAAATCCTGCCTCGGAAGTTTATGTGCGCAACAAATGCGCAGCCTGTGAAGAAGTTGGTTTTTATTCTTTGTCTAAGAGCTTTTCTCATGGGGTAACCGAGCAAGAGTTACTCGAATTAATTGCAGATTTAAATAATAATTCAGCGATTAACGGCATTCTCGTCCAGCTTCCTTTGCCAGAACACATTGACGAAGAGAAGATTATCGAAGCAATCGACCCGCTAAAAGATGTCGATGGCTTCCACCCTTATAATGTGGGTCGTCTGGCACTACGTATGCCTGTACTGCGCTCGTGCACGCCTAAAGGCATTATGACCTTGCTTAAAAGCACGAGCATCCCTCTAGAGGGCAAGGAGGCGGTTGTAATTGGTGCGTCTAATATCGTGGGGCGACCTATCTCATTTGAATTATTAATGGCCCGATGCACGGTCACCACCTGTCATAGCCGCACGGTTAACGTCAAAGAGCACGTACAGCGTGCGGATATCGTCGTTGCCGCTGTAGGTATTCCAGGTTTTGTAAAAGGTGATTGGATTAAACCCGGCGCAATCGTAATTGATGTTGGGATTAACCGGCTTGAGTCCGGCAAATTAGCGGGTGATATTGATTTTGACGCCGTATCTGAACGAGCAAATTGGATAACGCCTGTTCCCGGAGGTGTTGGTCCTATGACGATTGCCTCTTTGTTAGAAAACACATTGCAAGCAGCCCAATTACAAAGCCAATAGCTAGAGCACTATTGCCGGCGCCAGGTTGTTTCTAACCCTTTATCTTCGAGCACGACGCCCTGCTCTTTTAGCTCGTCACGAATCTGATCAGCTAAGCCCCAATTCTTCTCGGTCTTAGCTTGCAGGCGTTGTGCAATCTTCATTTCAATGTCGTCGCTACTCATCGCTTCGTTTGAACCCGCTGTGGATTGCAAATAAGCTTCTGGGTCTTGATTTAATAAACCCAAAGGGTCGGCCATCGTCAATAAATCATGCGCCAGTAGTGAAGCCTGTTCAGGGTTCCTTGTTTTCAGCTTATTGAGCTCATTGGCACACTCAAACATTACAGATATTGCTTTAGCCGAATTGAAATCATCGTTCATCGCCGCCTCAAAGCGTTGTACAAAGTCAGATTTAACGGTGTTTTGAACAGGTGCCACATTGCGTAGTGCTGTATATAAGCGCTCTAACGCTGAACGTGATTCATTGAGCTGTTCATCAGAATAATTAAGCGGACTACGGTAATGGCTCGATAAGACAAAGAATCGAATTTCTTCACCGCGATATTGTTTCAGCACCTCACGTACGGTAAAAAAGTTACCGAGCGATTTAGACATCTTTTCGTCATCAATCCGCACGAAACCGTTGTGCATCCACGTATTAACAAATTTCTCGCCCGTTGCAGCTTCAGATTGGGCAATCTCGTTTTCGTGATGAGGGAACTGCAAGTCCATGCCGCCACCGTGAATATCGAAGTGATTACCTAGACAGCAAGTCGCCATCGCAGAACACTCAATATGCCAGCCTGGGCGCCCCTCTCCCCAAGGTGATAGCCAGGCGGGCTCACCAACTTTAGCGGATTTCCATAAAACAAAATCAAATGGGTTGCGTTTGTTTTCATCAACCTCTACGCGCTCACCGGCATTCATATCGTCCAGTTTACAACCCGATAGCTGCCCATAACCAGTAAATGATTCGACCGAATAATAGACATCGCCATTTGACCCAACATAGGCGTGTTGTTTATCAATAAGCGTCTGGATCATGCTGACAATATTATCTATGAATTTGGTCGCCAACGGTTCGAGGCTAGGCTTAAGAACATTTAAACTAGCTTCGTCTTGATGCATCTCATCAATAAACCGCTGTGTCAGTTGGCTAAAGTCTTCATTCGCCTCAAGCGCACGCACGATGATTTTATCGTCAATGTCTGTAATATTACGCACGTAGTGAACCTTATACCCCAGGTGCTTTAAATAGCGCACGACGGTATCAAAAACGACCATCACACGGGCGTGCCCGATATGGCAAAAATCATAAACCGTCATACCGCAAACGTAGAGCCCAACCTGACCTTCTTTTATAGGTTTAAACAGCTCTTTTTTGCGGCTTAATGTATTAAAAATTTGCAGTGAATTCATCGACAACTTTGGATGTTTAATTTAGCTACGCATGATAACTGATTCGGCTTGTGCTTTAAATCTCTACGCCCCTTTATAAAGGCTATAAAAACAGATAGTATGCTCACTCGTTTTAATACTAGAAAATCACAATGACTAACAAATCCATATTACTTATTAAAGCCCTATTGATTGGAGCTCTTTTAACATCACCCTCACTATTCGCACAGGACACAAAATCTATGAGCAACCCGAAAGTAAAACTTACAACGAATCAAGGCGTTATTGTGCTTGAACTCGATTCATCTGCAGCACCTAATACGGTTGCTAACTATATTTCTTATATAGAAGAAGGGTTTTTTACAGATGTGATTTTTCATAGAGTCATTCCTAATTTCATGGTTCAAGGCGGCGGTTTCACAGCCGATTTAGAGCAAAAAGAGACCAATGCACCGATTGAAAATGAAGCCGATAACGGGCTTAAAAATGAACGCGGAACAATCGCGATGGCAAGAACGGGCGACCCGCATTCTGCGACGGCTCAATTTTTCATCAATCATGCGGATAATGGCTTTTTAGACCACAGCTCAAAAACGGCTCAAGGATGGGGTTACGCTGTTTTTGGCAAAGTGACGGAAGGTATGGACGTGGTCGATAAAATTGCGGCAATCCCTACAGGTGGTGCAGGCATGTTCCCTACTGATGTACCGCAAGAAACTGTTCTAATTGAAAAAGCAGAAGTTATTCAATAATTCGTGACGCAACACGTCCACTTTATTTCTGATTTACACCTCTCACGAGATAGGCCGGAGAATACCCAGAGATTTCTGGCCTATCTTGAATCGTTAGTTTCCAGAGTCTCTGATCTCTACATCCTTGGAGATCTGTTCGATGTTTGGGTTGGCGACGATGACCCGACACCACCCAATGGAATCGTCAAAGAAAAGCTCAACGCCGTTAGTAACAGAAAAATAAACGTCCACTTCTTAGCTGGAAACCGTGATTTTTTAATAGGCGGAAAATTCTTTAGCGATACACAGATAAATAGCTTAGACGATGAGCACTTAATTGATTTGTTCGGAGTTAAAACACTGCTGATGCACGGCGATACCTTATGCACAGATGACGTTGAATATCAACAATTTAGGGCCTTAACCCATAGTAACGATTGGCAAAAAGACACGCTATCGAAAACACTTGATGAAAGGTTAGCCTTGGCTAAACACTATCGTGAACAAAGCCACCTAAGCAAGAGCAATAAATCCATGGAGATTATGGATGTAAACCAAAAAACCGTGACCGAGACCATGCAAAGAAATGGCGTCACTCGACTCATTCACGGCCATACGCATCGCCCCAAAATTCATTCATTAACTGTCGACAACTGCTCTGCTAAACGCTTTGTGTTAGATGAATGGGCAACACACGGTAGCGTGCTCGACTGGAGCGAAAACGGCTATGAGTTAATCAAACTGGCCTAACGTCGTTTATCCCGCTTCTCCAGCTCAGATAACTCAGATTCAGAAAAGCCTGCTCTCAGCCTCAACGGCCGATTAAAAGGCCCTAACACTTGCCCCTTTAAGTAGTGTTCAATATTTTCGAAAAACGCGCCTTCTCGTTCAATATTTTCTTGCTTGCAGACATAGTCTAACCACTTTGTACCGTACTCAACGTGGCTCACCTCATCTTCTAAAATGACCTCTAAAATCGCTGCGGTTGCGTTGTCTTTCTGAGCATACAATTTTTCTAACATTGCAGGAGTCACATCGAGGCCACGGGCTTCAAGGTAGCGAGGTACAAGCGATAAGCGTGCTATTAGATCTTCTTCTGTTTTAACCGCCATACTCCACAAGCCATCATGCGAGGGGTTGTCGCCGTATTGGCAGTCATAATTTTTTAAATGCGCGCAAAGCATTTCAAAGTGCTTGCATTCGTCATTAGCAACGAATATCCAGTCATCATAAAACTGTTTAGGTAAACCCTTAAACCGGTAGGCAATATCCAACGCCAGCTTGATGGCATTAAACTCAATGTGAGCGATGGCGTGAATAAATGAACGCCTACCCGCCTCTGTGCCTAATCGACGGCGCGGTAATTCGCGTGGCGGAATACATACAAGCTTGTCAGGAAACTTAACGTATTGAATCGGTTTAACGATTCTACCTTCTGGCTCTACCCATTGGCTTACATCTTGACTAAGGGCAAACGCTTTACGCGTCATTTCAATAGTTTCATCAAGCGATGAGCTTTCTAACGCTTTTTCTATATATAAAAATAAATTCGACATACACAATAACACCTTAGCAAACGAAGATTTTACCGCACCTGTTGTATACTTGTTCCATTGTTTATTTTTCATTAAGAGAGTTAAGATGAGTAAGTATGACTACGACGTAATCGTCGTTGGCACGGGCCCCGGTGGCGAAGGTGCTGCAATGAAAGCCTGTAAGGAAGGCAAGAAAGTTGCCATCATTGAAAGATATCAAGAGGTTGGTGGCGGTTGTACGCATTGGGGAACGATTCCTTCAAAAGCCCTTCGCCAAGCCGTACAGCGCGTTATTCAATTCAACCGCAACCGTTGGTTTAAAGAAGCCTGCGGTGGCCCACTCCACCTGACCTTTCCTCAACTTTTAAGTTCTGCGACCGATGTGATTAAGCAACAGGTCAATATGCGCAGCAGTTTCTACGAACGAAACAACCTTGATTTGATTTATGGCACCGCGAGTTTTATCGACGATAACACGATGCAAATCAAACCCAATACCGGAAAGAAAATCAGAAAAGTAACCTCTTGGGTCTTTGTTTTAGCACCGGGTTCTCACCCCTATCGTCCAGACGACGTGGATTTTGATCACCCTCGTGTCTTTGATAGCGACACCATACTTAACCTTGATTTCACACCGCGTTCCATCACTATTTATGGCGCGGGTGTTATCGGTTCTGAATACGCGTCTATCTTTCAAGGGCTCGGCGTTAAAGTTGATCTAATCAACACCCAAGAAGGCTTGCTGGCATTTCTAGATGAGGAGATTGTGCACGCGCTCAGTCATGATATGCGTAGGCAAGGTGTCGTCATCCGATCTAACGAAGAGTACGATTCAATTAGCGCCGAAGACAAAGCGGTCGTTACCCTGCTTAAATCGGGCAAAAAAATTAAGACCGATATTTTCCTATGGGCGAATGGTAGAACGGGTAATTTTGAGGATTTAGCCTTGAATAAGGTTAGTATAAAACCCAACTCTCGTGGCCAAATCAACGTTAACGAAAACTATCAGGTCGAAGGCAAAGAACACATTTATGCTATCGGCGACTTTATCGGCTATCCCAGCTTAGCGAGTGCGGCTTATGACCAAGGGCGATTCGCCGCTACGCATATCGTAGACGGCTATTGTGATGCTAAATTAGTCAAAGATATTCCTACCGGCATCTACACGAACCCCGAAATTAGTTCTGTGGGTTATACCGAAAAAGAGCTGACTGACCTTAAAGTGCCGTACGAAACGGGGCATTCACGCTTCGATTCGCTCGCAAGAGCGCAAATATCAGGTGAGACCCAAGGTTTGTTAAAAATCATTTTCCATTCTGAAACACTACAGATACTTGGCGTACATTGCTTTGGCGATCAAGCCGCAGAGATTATTCATATTGGTCAAGCCATCATGTCCCAAGAAGGCGAAGCCAACACCCTACTTTACTTTACCAATACAACTTTCAACTACCCAACGATGGCTGAAGCGTATCGCGTAGCGGCGCTGAGTGGCTTAAACAGACTAGATAATCATTAGGCGGCTATAGAATCGGTTTTCTTAAGCTGTTGTTCAGTTTAAGCCTGTACAGTAAGGGTTGATTTTAACAGAACAGGAGCACCCAATGAGAATATGGATATTTGCACTGACGTTAGCCGTTTTTATAACCCCCGCTATTGCACACGACGTTCAGCCCACAGGTCTAGTCAACATTCAAGCCTCTGCCAGCGTTGAAGTGGCAACCGACACCATGCAAGCGGTTATAGCCGTTGAAGCTGAACATTACGACCCTGTTATTCTTGCGGAAACCATTAATAAGAAAATGGCATGGGCACTCGCCACAGCTAAACCTTATTCGATGGTAAAGGTGAAAGGCGGCCAATACAGCTCACACCAGAAATACCATAACCGAATTTTTAAAGCGTGGCGTGGCACACAAACCATCACCCTAGAAAGTAAAAATAGCGCCAAACTAGGCAAACTGATTGGTCTATTACAAAAAAAACTATTAATTAAATCGCTGCGTTATCACGTCTCTAAGGAAAAAATAAAAAGCGTCAACAAAACATTGGTTAAACAAGCCATTGTTAACTTTAAAGAACAAGCGCAAGTCATTACACGTGGATTTGATAAGAGCAAATACGTCATTCACCAAATAAACGTGAACACGAACAACCGACGCCAGCCTGTGTACTACGCTAAATCACGCATGATGGCTGATTCAATGGTTGCTGAAGCCGCTCCCGCTCAGCTACAACAAAATAGCTCCACTATTCAAGTTAATATCAATGGTTCTATTCGATTAATCAATTAGTTATAATGCTGACTTAAAGTAAATTAACACAAAAAAGGCGCTGATAATCAGCGCCTTTTTTAGATCTTACGGTAACACTTTAAATCAAACAGCAAGCTCAACCTTATCTGCAGCGTCTTGGTACTGAGGAAGCTGGTCAAAGTTTAAGTAACGATACGTTTCTGCAGCCATCGTATCAATCTTCTTAGCGTATTCCATGTATTCTTCCTTAGAAGGAATCTTACCCAGTATGGCACTAACAGCGGCCAATTCAGCAGAAGCCAAATAAACGTCTGCACCATTACCAAGACGGTTCGGGAAGTTACGCGTTGAAGTTGAAATAACCGTTGAGTTCTCGGCAACACGTGCTTGGTTACCCATGCACAAGGAACAACCTGGCATTTCTGTACGCGCACCTGACGTACCAAATACGTTGTAGTAGCCTTCTGCTGTTAGTTGAGCCTCGTCCATTTTTGTTGGAGGCACAATCCATAAACGCGTCGGTATGACGCCGCCAAATTCTTGCAACAGATTACCTGCAGCGCGGAAGTGACCGATATTTGTCATACATGATCCGATAAACACTTCATCAATTTTAGCGCCTGCAACGTCTGACAATATTTTAACGTCATCTGGGTCATTAGGGCACGCTAGGATGGGCTCATGAATATCGCTCATGTTGATTTCAATAATTTCAGCGTATTCAGCGTCGGCATCAGCTTCCATTAATACAGGGTTAGCCAACCATTCTTCCATCGCTTTAATTCTACGGCTAATCGTTCTCACATCGCCATAACCATCGCCAATCATCCACTTTAACATGGTAATATTAGAATTCATGTACTCGATGATAGGTTCTTTATTAAGCTTGATCGTACAACCCGCAGCTGAACGTTCAGCAGATGCATCAGACAGCTCAAATGCTTGTTCAACTTTCAAGTCTGGCAAGCCTTCAATTTCAAGGATACGGCCCGAAAATTCATTAACTTTTCCTTCTTTTGCAACCGTTAACAAACCTCTATTAATCGCGGCTAATGGAATCGCATTCACCATATCGCGCAAGGTAATACCTGGTTGCATTTCACCCGTGAAACGGACCAAAATTGATTCTGGCATATCCAGTGGCATAACGCCTGTAGCGGCAGCAAACGCCACTAAACCTGAACCCGCTGGGAATGAAATACCTAATGGGAAACGTGTATGAGAATCACCACCTGTACCCACGGTATCAGGAAGCAACATACGGTTTAACCATGAATGGATAATGCCGTCACCAGGACGTAAAGATACGCCGCCACGATTCATAATAAAGTCAGGCAATGTGTGGTGTGTCGCTACATCCACAGGTTTTGGGTATGCCGCTGTATGACAGAAAGACTGCATCACCAAATCAGCAGAGAAGCCAAGACAAGCAAGGTCTTGTAGTTCGTCACGCGTCATAGGGCCTGTCGTATCTTGCGAGCCTACCGTCGTCATATGAGGTTCGCAGTACACATTTTCTCTAATTCCTTCGACGCCACACGCTTTGCCCACCATTTTTTGCGCTAAGGTAAAGCCTTTACCGCTGTCAACGTGTGATTCTGGCTGACGGAAAACATCAGACGCTTCAAGGTCTAACGCTTTGCGAGCACGCTGCGTTAAGCCACGGCCAATAATCAAAGGAATACGACCACCCGCCTGTACTTCGTCTAGGATGACGTTGGATTTTAATTCGAATTCAGATAACACTTCATCTGAACCCGTTTTCGTCACCTTGCCTTCGTATGGATAGATATCAATCACATCGTGCATATTGAAGTTCGAAACATCCATTTCAATCGGTAACGCGCCTGAATCTTCCATCGTATTAAAGAAGATAGGAGCAATTTTTCCACCGATACAAATACCACCTGCACGTTTATTTGGAACGTAAGGGATATCGTCACCCATGAACCATAAAACCGAGTTAGTCGCTGATTTACGTGAAGAACCCGTACCCACAACGTCGCCTACATAAGCGAGGGGAATACCGTCTTTTTCCATATCATCAATGAATGATATAGGACCCTTCTCGCCAGGAATTTCTGGAACAATGCCATCGCGTGGCATTTTAAGCATCGCTAAAGCGTGCAAAGGAATATCAGGGCGCGACCACGCATCTGGCGCTGGTGATAAATCATCCGTATTCGTTTCGCCGGTTACTTCAAACACCTTAACCGTTAGCTTTTCAGCTAGCGCTGGTTTGCTAGTAAACCATTCTGCATCCGCCCAAGACTGCATAATACGCTTAGCCGCCGTATTACCTGCGTCTGCTTTTTCTTGAACGTCATGGAATGCATCAAACACGAGTAAGGTGTGAGATAACTGGTCGGCCGCAATTTCAGCCAACTCTTCGTTATCAAGAAGATCAACCAGCGGCATAATGTTGTAACCACCTAACATCGTACCCAAAAGCTCAGTCGCTCTTTTCGCGTCAATCAGTGGAGAACTCGCCTCACCTTTTGATAATGCCGCAAGAAAACCCGCTTTAACATAAGCAGCCTCATCAACGCCCGCAGGTATGCGGTTGGTAATAAGGTCTAATAAAAATTCGTCCTCGCCAGCAGGCGGACTTTTTAATAACTCAACAAGACTGGCCACTTGGTCAGCCGTCAAAGGTTTAGGCACAATACCTATGGCTGCACGTTCTGCTACATGTTTACGATATTCTTCTAACACAGTTCACTCCTACGTTTAATATTCGAGCCTAAAAGCCCATAAAGATTAGCCATGCATTTTAGCATTTTAGACTTAAAATTGACAGGTCTCACAATAAGGTGTTTGATATAAAACCCACTGCTAAAGGGGCGAACTGTATTTATTATGTGTTTAATACTTTTAAAGCATCAACCAGCAGACCACTACAAGCTGATTCTCATCGCCAATCGGGATGAATACCACCAGCGTGAAACCTTGCCTGCGCGTTATTGGCCACAACAGCCACATATCTTCGGTGGAATTGATTGCTCTGGGGGCGGTAGTTGGTTGAGCGTTGATACAGCGGGTCGCCTTGCCGCTGTAACCAATGTTAGAAAACCACCCTATGTAGAGAACGACAAAAAATCACGTGGCAAAATTGTCTCTGACTTTTTATCCCATCAACAATCAGCCGATGAATTCTTAAACGATTTAACTGAACGGGATAGCCAGTACGGCCTATTCAACCTAGTACTCATGGATAAAAGCGGGCTTTGGCACTATTCGAGTGACGATCATCAAAGCCAAAAAATCAGCACAGGTATTCACGGGCTGTGCAATGCAACGCTCGATACGCCTTGGCCAAAATTAACAAGCGGGCTGTCAGGGTTCAAACAATCCTTGGATAAAGAAAAGGTCATCCCATTAGAGCTACTTAGTGTTTTACAGTCTCAAGAGCGTCCAAATGATAAAGACTTGCCAGACACGGGCGTGGGCTTGGAGTTTGAACGCTTTTTATCGTCTATTTTTATTCAAGGTGAGGAGTATGGAACTCGCTGCACAACCTTGCTGACAATAGATGATGAAGCGTTACAATTTCTTGAGTTATCTTACGACCCAATCGGAAACATCACAGGTGAGGTACAACAACAAATAGCGCTGCGGTCATAAAAAGCTAGTTATTCATCATCGCAAGAAATTTTAGCCGACGGTACAAAGATGACGTAAAGCCGCGTAAGAATAGCGATTAACGAGCACGCTATAAGGATAATTAAGCCCAAGATACCCCGCATCCAATCGCTACCTTCTTGGTTGTTTCTATCAACGTCTAACAAATACGACTCATAACAATGCCGTGGCCCATCAATCGGGCAAAAGGCAAAATCGATGACGAATTCCATGGTCTTCCAATACACTCGAAAACTATTCTTATGCACATTCGCAAAATAACCCGTTCTAGCTGAAATTGTGGCGCGCGGATTACCTCCTGCTATCGCATTACCTAACTGGTCTATGGCGGTTAATACGGCTTTAATCCAACTCATGTTTTTATTCTAACGTCGCCAATCATCGAGCATTCTAAAGCCGCATAGCGATAGCGGCGCAGCTTTAAAATGTCCATGTGAATTGGTCTTGTTATGCTTTTTTTTCATCTGAATTATGCTGACTATTTTGCGAAATTATCTGCTCTATATGTTGGCTGCTTTGAAATTGAGCGATGACATTTTGTTTTATTTTGGTGGACGAAGTTCGTGGACTATATTTAATTTGTACCGTCTTTTTACCTTGTTCATTAAAATATTTCTCCACACCTATATTATGTGGTTTTCTTCCCCAGTCTTCACCAATAACAAAAATATCGGCTTTAACCTCCTGACAAACAGAAATGTAATCTAGTTCATGATATGGAAGAGCAATATCCACACAGCGAAGTGCATAGAGCATCTCTATACGTTGCTCCAGCGGAATAACAGGAATATTAGGTTTGTACAATTTGACGACTTCATCAGAAGCAACACCAACAGCAACAGTATCACCCAAAGTCGCACAATATTCTAACAATGCAAGATGACCAACATGCAATAAATCGAATGTGCCTACCGTATAAACTACCATTATGTTATTTAGCCCCTATTAAAATAATTTACATTTACACCCTATAAAAGCTTCCAACTATAGAGAGCAGTTATACCAAGAGTGTAAAAAGAAAGAATATAAACGTGTACTGGATTTCCAGACAGTTTTGGTGTTTTTATTTGTGACACATTTAAGGCCGAAAGGCCTATGCTACTAATATACAGAATGATTGAAAACGCGCCTACACTAAAAATACTTTCAAATAAAAATATCGATACGAGTATTAGATTATTGTTATCAAGCGCCAATCCTGTGTATTTTGAACCACCTAAAAGGCCATATGTATTGAAATAGCTCAATCGGATAGCGCTAGCGCTAATAATTATAAATGCTCCAGGTAGAAATATAGGATCAAAATTTCCATAACTCAAAAGCAGAATAGCTGGAGAAACACCATAGTTAACAATATCTATTAATGAATCAAGTTGCCCTCCAAAGAAGCCTTGTTTGCTGGTTCGCCCCTTCATTCTTCGAGCAACCAACCCATCGGCCCAGTCGAATGCAACAGCCCATACCATTCCGATCATTGCTGCGTAGAAAACACCTAAAATACTGAAATAAATAGCTAATATTGTGCAAGCTAATCCTGCAAGTGAGCATAAATTAGCAAGATCGTTTAAAAAGGAAATAATAGTTGGCTGAGATGCCTGAGATTCTGCTTTTTGCGCAGTCATTGCGACCCTAAATTTAAAAATTATACTCTTTAAATTAGATCATAGATTTTTTATATGAGCATAACGGCATAGCTCACTGGCCGCCAAGAGCATAATGTAGCGCAGCGAAATGGCGCTTTTGGCGGTCAAGTGCAGTGCCTTGTATGATTAAAAAACCGCACTAAAACGGGTAAACTGAGACCCACCTTTAGTTGCAACTAAAGGCTTTATGTTACAGCTCGATGGAGTGATGGCTTTTTTCTTAATTAAGAAAACAAAACCGATAACAAGTGAGAGCGTAACATAACTCATTAAAGTAATAACTCGAACAGTCATCAGGGACTCGCAGCCCGTATAGCAAGTAGGAGTAATACTACCATGAATAATCAAGAAATAAACGTAGGCATCGATACCGGTAAACAGCAACTGGATATTTATATCCGTCCATTAGGTGAATACTTCACAGTGAGCAATGATGCTAAAGGCGTGAAAGAGGCGATAAAACGTATCGCTATCCATCAAACCTACCCGCATTGTAATTGAAGCCACAGGGCGACTAGAAACAGCCTTTGTTTGTGCGGCAGCAAAAGCCAAACTTCCCGTTGTCATAGCCAATACTTACCATGTCCATAACTTTGCCGTCTCAACAGGTAAACGCGCTAAAATAGACAAGTTAGATGCCAAAATGATAGCCCATTATGGCGAAGCACTGAAACCCAGACTAAGTGAGATAAAGCCTGACAACATCAAATATATCAGTGACTTATTGGTTAGACGGGCGCAGCTGATTGATATGAGAACGATGGAAAAGAATCGATTAAGCATCTTACCTAAGGCACTGCATCGTTCCATTAAAAAGGTCATCAACACCCTACAAAAAGAAGTAGATAAAATCGAACAAACGCTTGATGAGCTAATAAAAGAGACGCCTGATTGGCATGAACTGATGATCTTATTAACCAGTGTCAAAGGCGTAGGAAAAGTGCTCGCTTATACTTTACTCAGTGATCTGCCTGAGTTGGGCCAACTCAATAGGAAGGAAATAGCGGCTCTTGTTGGTGTCGCCCCAATGAACCGAGAAAGTGGCTCTTATCAAGGTACACGAAAAATCAAAGGCGGTCGATATCGTATCCGCACTGTCCTGTTTATGTCCATGTTATCAGCGATACAAAGTAACGCTAAATTCAAAGGTATTTATGTCGGTATGGTAGCGGCAGGAAAGCCAAAAAAAGTAGCCATCGTTGCCTGTATGAGACGGCTAATAACCATCTTGAATACAATGGTTAAAAACAACACTGCTTGGGATGAGAATTTAGCTTAAAAAGTTGACTTTTAACCACAGTCACTTGTTAGAACTAAAAGGGGGTTAACTATGAACACTGTTTTACAGCCTGTAAAAATTGGATTGGCGCTTGTGTTAGTTGGCCTGCTCTTTGGCCTTATGCTCGGTATGGGTTTTGGTATTAATGAAGATTTTTTTAAAGATTATGTAGCGCAAGGAATCGCTGCTAATCCAGATGTTCACGACGATAAAAGCCAAGGTAAAATTTGGCGCTATGCGCAACGCGCCCATTTCCATGCCATGGGTATTGCAGCCTTCTCATTAGGGTTATTGTTATTAGCGACCTTTTCTTCACTTAAAACAGGCTTCAAAAAGACCGTATCGGTACTTATTGGCTTAGGTGGTTTGTATCCACTTGGCGTGGTTATCCATGTTCTATTTTGCACCCTCCATGGGTAGAGGCGCGGCTCATTCGCATATCATTACTGAGCTGTTAACCTATGTTGGCGTTGGCGCATTGATTGCCGGCTTGCTTATGTTGATTTTGAATTTATTTGCGAACGTATTCGGTGAAGCCGAAACATCAAATTAATAGGAAATAGAAATGGACGATAATACAGTTAGTAAGGTTAGCATTACCGATATAAAAATGCCGTTTTCTTCGATGGTTGTTTTTTTAGTTAAGGTCGCTATCGCGTCAATACCCGCATTTATTATTCTCTCCGTCGTCGGTAGTATTATTTTTGCCGTACTAGGTGGAGGAATGATGAGTATGAGGCAATACTAGCAAAAATTTTATGACCTTATAGAGAGCTATAGCCCAACCACAAACGAAACGGCTCCGCTAATATAAAGTGTCATCACCTTATCGGTATGTGCGCCGGTGAAAGCTTGGGTTAATTGCAAACCCACAGAGCCTGATAATTGGTAGTCCTAAAAAGTTAGACCTGTTCCAAGGACGATAAGGGCAATGCTGATGATTTTGATTTTCTTGCCATAGTTATCCTCCTGAGATAAAAAGATTAAAGTTTAACGAACACCAAGGATCCGATAACGCCCACGAGTTGTTAAGGTAACGCTTATGGGTTTTGCGGTGTCATTTTTCCAATACCAACCGTGATTCCCATCGAAGGGTATAGTTTGTATTCCTTTGGTTTGATTAAGAGTGTTTTCTTCGTAACTTTTAAAGTAGCCAGTCGTATCACCTTTAGGTTCACCGTGGAAGTCAAAGTAGAGTTTGCCGCCGTCGGTTTTCCACGTATAGCGAAGCGCAGCGCCTTTCTCTAAAATAAATTTATATTCCAATCCACTGAGCGGGGGGATGATAACCGTAACAGTGTCGTTTCTTTGCATAAGTGTTTCGCCGCAGGATGCAGAGTTAGATTGATCTTCAGCTTCCTCGGCAGGAGCTAAAGCGAGTAATCCCATCTTCTTCCCTAAACCGGTTGGGTCAATGCCGAACTCGGCGGGTAAAATAGCGATGACAAGTAGCAAACCTGCTAAAGCAAGTGATACAGCGGTTGCTTTCAAGAGGTACTTTACAGATTGAATGGGGTGGTCTAAATCATTCATAGTGTTAGCCTGCGATGAAATAAGAAGTCATTTGAAAGCCGAATAGCGTAAAGCCACCGGTCATAAGGAGTGTGTTGGTTGCAGAGGTAAAATGGTCATAACTTTTATAGCGCCGCCAAAAACTCAAAGTGATGAGTATGAATACAAGGGCAAGAAATTGTCCGAACTCTACACCAATATTAAACGCGAGTAGGTTCTTCCATAAATCAACCTGGGGCAGGTTGAATTCTTGCAACTTTGTAGCAAGGCCTAAACCGTGGAATAATCCAAAAATTAATACAGCAGCTTTGGTGTTGGGTTCAAAACCCATCAGTCGTTTAAAGCCCCCTAAATTATCAAAACCTTTATAGACGATAGAAAGCCCAATAATGGCATCGATAATATAAGCATTAACTGCCACGTTGGTGAGCACGCCCAGTAATAAGGTAATGCTATGCCCGAGGGTGAAAAGACTAACGTACAGCAAAACATCGCGTTTGCGGTAAAGGAAAAATATCACGCCGATCAGGAATAACAAGTGGTCGTAGCCCGTCACCATATGCTTCGCGCCGATATATAGAAAAGGCCCAACGGCAACGCCTTGATTTGCAAGCAAGAAGCGCTGAGTGTTTTTATCTACTCCGTGGGCAAGTACGTCTACACTCGTAATGCAAAATAGTACGAGGGCAAGTAATAAAAAAAAGCTTGAGCGAGTGCTAATAAGTTGAATCCTTTATAGCGTTAACCCGCGAGCTTTTTATATTTAAGTCGCCTTGGCCGGTCAGCTTCAGCACCCAGTCGCCGTTTCAAATCGACTTCATAATCTTCATAGTTACCTTCAAACCAAACCACTTTACTGCCGCCCTCAAACGCGAGCATATGGGTGGCAATTCGATCTAAGAACCAGCGATCATGCGAGATAACGACCACACAACCGGGAAAGCTAAGTAGGGCTTCTTCTAACGCACGCAGTGTTTCAATGTCCAAGTCATTCGTTGGTTCATCAAGCAACAAAACGTTACCGCCTTCTTTTAATACTTTGGCGAGGTGCACACGGTTGCGTTCGCCACCTGATAGGTCGCCCATTTTCTTTTGTTGCTCAGACCCTTTGAAGTTAAAACGGCCAACGTAGGCGCGAGAAGGCGTTTCGTAGGTGCCAACAGTTATTACATCGCTGCCTTGAGAAATTTCTTCAAAAACGGTTTTATTGTCATCTAAACTGTCGCGTGATTGGTCCACATAGGCGAGCCTAACCGTCTCACCTATTTTTATTTCGCCAGCACTAGCTTCTTCCATGCTACCCATCATTTTGAATAGGGTGGATTTACCCGCGCCGTTTGCGCCGATAATGCCGACGATACCGCCTTGAGGAAGGTTGAAATTAATATCGTCAAACAACACACGATCGCCAAAGGCTTTACTGGCGTTAACGGCTTCGATAACCGAATCGCCTAGACGTGGCCCGGGGGGGATGTAAATCTCTTGGGTTTCACTGCGTTTTTGGAAGTCTTTAGATTGAAGCTCATCAAACTGCGCCATTCGCGCTTTGCTTTTGGCATGACGACCTTTTGGGTTTGAACGCACCCATTCTAATTCTTTTTTGATTGAACGCTTGTGTGAGGCTTCAGCTTTCTGTTCTTGTTCGAGTCGAGCGTCTTTTTGTTCCAGCCACGATGAGTAGTTGCCTTCCCAAGGAATGCCACGTCCTCGGTCGAGTTCTAAAATCCAGCCAGCTACGTTATCTAAGAAATAACGGTCATGCGTAACAGCGACAACAGTGCCGGTAAAGTCGTGTAAAAAGCGCTCTAACCAAGCGACAGATTCGGCATCCAAATGGTTAGTTGGTTCATCCAAAAGTAACATGTCGGGTTTTGAAAGTAATAACTTACACAAAGCGATACGGCGTTTTTCACCGCCAGATAGTTTGCTTACATCGGCATCCCAAGGCGGTAAGCGCAAAGCGTCAGCGGCTATTTCCATGGTGCGATCAGTGTCGTGCCCATCGCCGGCTTGTAGGATGTTTTCTAACTCGGCTTGTTTTTTGGCTAAGGCATCAAAGTCAGCATCAGGTTCAGCGTAGGCTGCGTAAACGGCGTCTAATTCGGCTTGAGCGGATGTAATATCTCCTAAGGCATCTTCTATATTTCCGCGCACGTCTTTGCTCTCATCTAACTGAGGTTCTTGTGATAGATAACCAATTTTTATACCTGCTTGTGGGCGCGCTTCACCTTCGATTTCGGTGTCTAAGCCGGCCATAATTTTAAGCAAAGTAGATTTACCCGAGCCATTCAAACCCAATACGCCGATTTTCGCGCCGGGGAAAAAGGACAATGAAATATCGGTAAGGATTTGGCGTTTAGGTGGTACAACCTTGCTAACGCGGTTCATGGTGTAAATGTATTGAGCCATTGCTATATGTTCGATTAATTAGGGTGGCGCTTAGTATTACCGAGAGGGGTTTAATTTAACAGAGCAACTTGTGCTTTTATCTTAAAAAATAGCGTTTAAAGCGCTATATAATGTAAAATCACCAGCCTTACCAATATGGCAATTCAGAAAAAGCACGGGATAGAAAAATGTATAACAAAAGCATGAAAATTGAAGGGTTTGACGACGAACTTTGGGCGTCAATTCAACAAGAAGAACAACGTCAAGAAGATCACATTGAGTTGATTGCATCAGAAAATTACGCAAGCCCACGTGTGATGCAAGCACAAGGTTCTATGCTGACCAATAAATACGCAGAAGGCTACCCAGGTAAACGCTATTACGGCGGCTGTGAGTACGTAGATATTGCTGAACAGTTGGCGATTGATAGGGTTAAAGAATTGTTTGGTGCGGATTATGCGAACGTCCAGCCCCATGCGGGTTCGCAAGCCAATGCGGCGGTTTATTTTGCGCTGCTACAAGCGGGCGATACGATTTTAGGCATGAGCTTGGCGCACGGCGGCCACCTGACCCATGGTGCAAAGGTTAACTTTTCTGGCAAGTTATTTAATGCCGTTCAGTACGGTTTAAATGATGCGACGGGCGAAGTGGATTACGACGAAGTTCAAGCCTTAGCTAACGAGCACAAACCAAAAATGATTGTGGCAGGTTTTTCTGCCTATTCTCGCGTCATGGATTGGCAGAAATTCCGTGATATTGCCAATTCTGTTGGTGCTTACTTGTTTGTCGATATGGCCCACGTAGCCGGTTTAGTCGCAGCGGGCGAATACCCAAGCCCAGTAAATATTGCCGACGTAACCACATCAACGACACATAAAACTTTACGCGGTCCACGTGGTGGTTTGATTTTGGCAAAGTCGAACTCTGAGATTGAAAAAAAATTAAACTCAATGGTTTTCCCGGGTACGCAGGGCGGCCCATTAATGCACGTGATTGCTGCGAAGGCTGTAGCGTTTAAAGAAGCGCTATCGCCTGAATTCACGAGGTACCAAAAACAAGTAAAAGTAAACGCGAGTGCAATGGCTGATACGTTTATTGCACGTGGCTACAACATTGTTTCTGGCGGTACAGATAACCATTTATTTTTAGTTGATTTAATCGACAAAGGCCTAACCGGCAAAGCGGCAGAAGCGGCGTTGGAAGAGGCGAATATCACGACCAACAAAAACTCTGTGCCGAATGACCCGCAATCACCTTTTGTTACTAGTGGTATTCGTTTGGGTGCTCCGGCTATCACAACGCGTGGTTTTAGCGAGCAAGACAGTAAAGACCTAGCGGGTTGGATATGCGATATTTTGGATGATATTGAAAACACGAGCGTTCAGCAAACTGTTAAACAAAACGTATTGGCTATTTGTGAAAGATTGCCAGTATACGCGGAGGCCTAAACTTAGGCCTTCATCCGTAAGATGTATTGCCCTTTTTGCAGCGAAAAAGATACGCGCGTTATTGATTCACGCTTATCTGGCGAGGGTGATAGCGTTCGCCGCCGCCGTGAGTGCGTGGCGTGCAAAGAGCGTTTTACGACCTTTGAAACAGCAGAGCTTAACCTCCCTAGAGTGATTAAGAGCACGGGCGTTCGTGAGCCTTTTTGGGAAGAAAAGCTAAATGCAGGCGTGTTACGCGCGCTTGAAAAAAGGCCGGTCGAAAGTGACGCAATCGACGCCGCAATCAGCCGCATCAAAAAATCTTTGTTATCAATGGGCGAACGTGAGGTGTCTTCCTTAAAAATAGGGGAGCTGGTGATGGACGAGTTGCAAAACCTCGACCATGTCGCCTACGTTCGGTTTGCTTCAGTGTATAAAAGTTTCAAAGATATTAAAGAGTTTAAGCAAGTGATTGATGCGTTAGAGAAAGGGGGTTCAAGCGAAGAAGTAAAAAACTCTTTAGTGAATAAACCCAACAAAGCTTAAGCGATGTCATTTACAGAGGATGATAAGCGGTTTATGGAGCTGGCTTTAGCGCTAGCGGAGAAAGGCCGCTACACAACTCAACCAAATCCCATGGTCGGTTGTGTGCTGGTAAAAAACGATACTCTTATCGGGCAAGGCTATCACGAAAAAGCAGCTGGCCCACACGCAGAGATTAATGCAATTACGCAAGCCACCGAAAACACCCAAGGCGCTATAGCTTACGTAAGCTTGGAACCGTGTAGTCATACAGGCAAGACACCACCCTGTGTAAATGCGTTGATTAAAGCGGGTGTCTCAAAAGTAATCGTGGCGCTGCAAGACCCGAACCCGCTGGTTGCAGGCCAAGGGATTAGTGCGCTAAAAGAGGCTGGAATATCTGTGTTAGTCGGCTTATTACAGGAACAAGCTGCGGCATTGAATAAAGGCTTTTTGCAACGCATGAGAACGGGTAATCCGCGTGTGCTCAGCAAGATTGCTATGAGCCTTGATGGGCGAACAGCCATGGCATCTGGAGAAAGCAAATGGATAACAGGTGAGGCCGCGCGCGAAGATGTTCATCGCTTGCGTGCCCAAAGTGGGGCGGTGTTGACGGGCATTGGTACGGTTCTAGAAGACAACCCACAGCTGACCGTTCGTAAAGGAATTGACCCTTTGGCTGACCTGCAGCCACTTCGCGTGGTATTGGATTCTAAGTTGCAAACGCCCGTCGGCTCGAGTTTGACGGGAGGGGCAGGTTCTTGCGTTATTTTGACGTGCAGCCAAGATGTAGAGAAGAAATTCGCGCTTGAGAGAACGGGGTTTGTTGTTGTCGTATTGCCCGTTGATAGCAACAATAAACTCTGTCTACAGGCTGTAATGGACTGGTTAGGCGAACAAGAAATTAATGACGTGATGGTTGAGGCAGGCAGTAAACTGAATGGCGCGTTGTTACAAGCCGGGTTAATTGATGAGCTTATCGTCTATCTCGCGCCCGCTATTTTAGGCGATGCGTCGAGGGGTGCGTTTAATTTACCGGATGTTTTGGCCTTATCAGATAAGGTTGAATTGGACTTTAAGGGCGTTTCCACCCTAGGCGATGATTTGAAATTACACTACGGTGTTGTAAAACGGAAAAAGGAAACAGGGGTTTAAGTGTTTACAGGCATCATTCAAGCGATTGGAGAAATTGCACAAGTTGAGCAGCGGCAAGGTGACGTGCGGCTAACGGTTGCAACGGCTGATTTAGACCTGAGCGATGCGCAGTTGGGCGATAGCATAGCAGTTAATGGCGTTTGTTTAACGGCCATTATTTTAAATGAGAAACAGTTTGTAGCCGATGTGTCGGTGGAAACTTTAACTGCAACCACGATGGGTGATATACAAGTCGGAACCCAGGTCAATCTTGAGTGCGCGTTGCAAGCGCAGACACGCTTGGGCGGGCATATGGTCAGTGGCCATGTGGATGGTGTGGGTGAAGTGTTAGAGCGTAAAGTTGATGCCAGGTCCGTGCGGTTCACTTTTGCTATGCCAAAAGAGTTGGCGCGCTACGTGGCGCAAAAAGGCTCTATTTGTATTGATGGAATCAGTCTAACGGTAAACAGTGTTGATGACGCGTCGTTCTCGGTAAACATAGTGCCGCATACACTGGAGATGACAACGCTCGGTAAACGAAACGTTGGCGATGCAGTTAACCTTGAAGTGGATGTTATCGCCCGTTATATAGAAAGACTGATGATCGGTGGTGAAGGTAGTACGTCTACGGTGGATTATAAAACCTTATTAAAAGACAGTGGATTCAAATAAGCTCTGATTAACGGCGTGCGATGTCGTGCTGATAGTTCCAGTCAAGCTTTGGAATCGGCTACAATACCGCACTTAAAACCCAATAAAAACGTGTTATGGATAGTATTGAAGAAATTATAGAAGATCTTCGTCAAGGCAAAATTGTCGTGATTATGGATGACGAAGACCGCGAAAATGAAGGTGATCTTTTGATGGTCGCCGAACACGTTCGTCCACAAGATATTAATTTTATGGCGCGTTATGGTCGCGGTCTCATTTGTTTAACTTTAACACGTGAGCGCTGTCAACAATTGCGCTTGCCCTTGATGGTGAACGATAACCAAGCGGCTTTCTCGACTAACTTCACTATTTCAATTGAAGCGGCCGAAGGCGTGACGACGGGCATTTCTGCTGGTGATAGAGCTAAAACAGTTTTGGCGGCGACTAACCCTAATGCAGAGGCGACTGACCTTGTTCAGCCAGGCCACATTTTTCCCTTAATGGCACAACCCGGTGGTGTTCTGGCGCGTTCAGGGCATACCGAAGCGGGTTGTGACTTGGCGCGTTTGGCGGGCTCTGAGGCGGCCGCGGTGATTGTTGAGATTCTAAACGAAGACGGAACAATGGCTAGACGCGATGATCTAAAAGCGTTTGCGCAGGAACACGATTTAAAGATCGGTACGATTGCGGATTTAATCCACTATCGCATTCAGAATGAAAAAACTATAGAAGAGGTGAGTAGCTGTAGCTACCCAACAGAGTTTGGTGACTTTCGTTTACACGCGTTTCAAGATCAAATCGATAACAAACTGCATTTGGCGCTAACGCTGGGTGAGGTTGATACCGAGGAGCCTGTGTTGGTTCGAGTGAATGCGAAAAACACACTGGCAGATTTATTGAACGGGACGGGCGATGATCGTTTTCCGTTGAAAGCTGCCATGCAGAAAATAGCAGAAGAAGGGCGCGGCGCGCTCATTATCATCCGTGATCAAGAAGACAATCAATCGTTGGCAGAACACATTCACCAACAAGCATTAAAAGAAAATGGGGTGGCTGCTGCACAAGCGCCGCATGAAATTGACCCGCGAATCGTAGGCGTCGGTTGTCAAATATTATCCGAGCTGGGTATTAAGAAACTTAAGTTATTAGGCTCTGCGGTTCACTACACAGGGCTTGCGGGTTTTGATATTGAAATTACCGGGCATGTTTCGTTAGACTAGGTTTATACGGAAACAATTTTAAACAATAAAATTAATGGCATAAAAAAATGGCAAAAACATTTGAAGGAAACATGGTAGGGCGCGATGGACGATATTGTCTATTGGTTGCGCGCTTTAATAGCTTTATTGTTGAGCAGCTTGAGTCTGGTGCGCTAGATACGCTGGTTCGTCATGGCGTGGGCAGACAAAATATTGATATAGTGCGTGTGCCAGGTGCGTTTGAAATGCCCTTAGCGGCACAAAAAATAGCGGCTAAGAATGAATACGACGCCATTGTTGGTCTGGGCGCTGTAATCCGTGGCGGCACCCCGCACTTTGAGTACGTTTCAGGTGAGGTGACTGAAGGGTTGGCGACAGTTTCTTTGCAAGCTGGATTGCCAATAGCATTCGGCGTGCTGACCGTTGATTCAATCGAGCAAGCTATTGAAAGGGCGGGTACTAAAGCGGGCAATAAAGGCGCTGAGGCCGCCTTGTCTGCAATCGAAATGGTCGATTTACTTAAGGTGCTAGATAGCGAATGAGCCTAGATTTATGAGTTCACCTAAAAGTGGTGCGCGACACGTTGCGCTGCAAGCTTTGTATCAGTGGCAGATGACCGGTGATAATTTACAAGACATTCAGAATCAATTTGAAGAGAGTGCAGAGAGCGGTGCTTTCCATAAAAATTATTTCAAAAGCTTGTTATTTGGCGTGGTCGAGAAACTCAGTGAGTTGGATGAAATAATCAGTCAGTTTACCGATCGTGAATTAGAAAAGATTGACCCAATCGAGAAGGCCGTTTTAAGGTTAGGTACGTTCGAGATGCTGTGTAAGCAGGAAGTTCCTTTTCGTGTTGTTATCAATGAGTCAGTAGATTTGGCTAAGCGATTTGGTTCAGAAAAAAGTCACGCTTACGTGAACAGCATTTTGGATAAGGTCGCGTATAAAACACGCCCGTTAGAAATGCCGAAAGCCAAACGAAAAAAAGCACAATCTAAAAAAGTCAGGAAGGTTGTCGTACGAAAAGTAGGGGCGGCTAAGCGCTCAGCTAAAAAGCCAACGGTACGCATTACTAAAGCGCCTTCAAAGAAGACGTTCTAGACGGGGCGGTGTTATGTCGTTGTCTGAATTTCAAATCATAAAAAAGTTCTTCACTTCGTGCTTTAGTGCGGCTGTGCCTGCAAAGCTGGGCATAGGGGATGACTGCGCGTTAATTGACGTGCCACCAGAGATGCATGTCGCGGTTAGTACGGATACATTGGTCGAAGGCGTACACTTTTTAGAAAACAGCGACCCGTATTTATTAGGTCATAAAGCCCTTGCTGTTAACTTGAGTGATTTAGCCGCAATGGGCGCAAAGCCTGCGTGGGTTTCTATGGCGCTAACGATACCAAAGGTTGATGAAAAATGGTTGTCGGCTTTTAGTGATGGCTTTTTTCAATTAGCGCAGAAATACAAAATTCAGCTCATCGGGGGTGATACTACCCGAGGGCCTTTAGCGATTAGCTTAACGGTTATGGGTTTGTTGCCGAGTGGCAAAGGCCTTAAACGATCGGGCGCGAAAATTGGCGATGGCGTGTACGTTACTGGAAAGATGGGCAGTGCAGGGCTGGGTTTAAAGAAGGCTGTAGCGAACAGTGTAAACCCGAGTGATGTCGATTTGATGCGTTATTTACAGCCGGAGCCGTGTGTTGATGCTGGCTTGAACTTACTTGGAAAAGCGACCTCGTGCATCGATGTCTCAGATGGTTTGGCTGCGGATTTAAGTCATATTCTTAAGGCGAGTAAAGTCGGAGCAATCCTAGAGCACGCGAGCTTACCGATGAGCTTAAGTGTTAAGGAGAATATTGAAATGAGGGGTGATTGGCAGTGGCCGTATTCAAGTGGTGATGATTACCAGTTATGTTTCACAATGCCGGAGACGCTAGAAAGCTGCTTCAACACAAGTGCTTGGGATGAAATAGAAAACCCGATTAGAATTGGTCGTGTTGTGGCAGAGCCAGGTTTAGTGTTGCAATATAATGGTGAGCAAGTTGTCTATTCAAGTGGAGGGTATGAACATTTCAAGTAACGTTAAAACGCCGACGCTAAAACAATTGATGAAGAACCCCGTGCACTTTTTAGCCTTTGGCTTCGGCTCTGGTTTGAGTCCTAAAGCGCCAGGCACTATGGGTACGCTGGTGGCGATACCTATTTACTGCGTGATGGCGCAGCTTTCGCCGACTTTGTATATGGTCTTGTTGGCGGGTATCGTGGCGGCAGGTTTTTGGTTGTGTGGAAAAACGGCACAAGACATCGGTGTGCGCGATCACGGGGGAATTGTTTGGGATGAAATTGCGGGTTTATTGCTAACGCTAGCGTGGGTATCGCCCAGCTGGCAAAACATAGCTATAGGTTTTATATTCTTCAGATTCTTCGATATCGTTAAACCATGGCCCATTAGTTGGTTGGATAGAGAGTTAAAAGGCGGTACGGGCATTATGGTAGATGACCTCGTTGCAGGGCTTTTTGCTGCTGCTTGTTTGTATTTAACGCAACTTGTCTAGTAAAAAAATTGGCACATAAATACACAGATATTTAATTATTTTTGATTGTCAAATAGCTTCAACTCTAGTATTATTTCGTCTCTTAACGGATGCGGGGTGGAGCAGTTTGGTAGCTCGTCGGGCTCATAACCCGAAGGTCGTAGGTTCAAATCCTGCCCCCGCTACCAACGTCTTTATTTTGCTGCCCCAGTTGGGGTATTTTTATTTAAACCGACCAAGTTTAATTACGCAGTTCGGTTATAGATAGGGCCATAGGCCCTTTTTTTGTATTTAAAATTTATTTGGATGAATGACTAAATGAATCAGGCCCCAACTAAAATTTTAGAGTTGATTGAGCCCGTAGTAACAGGCTTGGGGTACGAATTTGTAGGTGCTGAACTGATAGGGCAAGGGAAAGCCTCTATACTTAGGGTTTATATTGACGCTGAAGGTAGCATTCTGGTTACCGACTGCTCTAAGGTGAGTCATCAAATAAGTGGTGTAATGGACGTGGAAGACCCCATAAGTGGCCAGTACGCTTTGGAGGTGTCATCACCTGGCTTGGAAAGGCCGATGTTTACGCTGGAGCAGTTTAGTCGATTTAAAAAGTCGACCGTTAAGTTGGAATTACGTCAGGCGACACTAGAGGGTCAACGACGTTTTACCGGAGAAATTTTAGACGTGGTAGGCGAAATAATTCATTTGCACGTGGATGAAGAAGAAATTGAAATACCGTTCGCGCTGATAAAAAAAGCACGAATTGTGACTAATTATAAATAGGATTTAAGATGGCTAACAAAGAGATTTTAATGATTGTTGACGTTGTGTCTAACGAAAAAGAGATTGAACAAAGTGTGTTGTTTGACGCGCTTGAAGCGGCTCTTGCGATGGCAACTAAAAAGAAATATGCGAAAGACGTAGATGTTCGTGTGTCCATTGATACAGAAACGGGTGACTACGAATCTTTCAGACGCTGGGAGGCTGTTGAAGCTGATGAAGGATTTGAAGGCGGAATAGAAAGACCCGACGCTCAACTGTTATTGGCAGACGCGCAAAAGAAGAATGCGGATATCGCTATTGGAGAGTTTATTGAAGAGCCGATTGATTCCGTAGAGTTTGGCCGCATTGGTGCGCAAGCGGCAAAGCAAGTTATCGTGCAAAAAGTACGTGAAGCCGAGCGTAAAAAAGTTTATGAACTTTATAAAGATAAAGTGGGCGATTTAGTAACGGGCGTTATTAAACGAATCGAACGCGGCAATGTATTTCTTGATTTAGAAGGTGCGGCAGAAGCTATTATTCCTCGGGGCGAGATGATTCCACGTGAACCCGTGCGTGTGGGTGATCGAATTCGTGGCTATTTAAAAGAAGTTGAAGAAGTCGTGCGTGGACCGCAGCTAACGGTAACGCGTAGCGCTCCAGCTTTATTGATTGCGCTATTTGAGCTAGAGGTGCCTGAAGTGGGTGACGGCCTGATTGAGATTTTAGGCGCTGCAAGAGACCCCGGTTCGCGAGCAAAGATTGCCGTGCGAACGCGTGATCAGCGTTTAGATCCAGTGGGCGCTTGTGTTGGTATGCGTGGCTCACGTGTACAAGCAGTGTCGAACGAATTAGCAGGTGAGCGTGTCGATATTATTTTATGGGACGACAACGACGCGCAGTTTGTGATTAATGCCATGTCACCCGCTGAGGTGGTAGGGATTGTTCTGGACGAAGATAAGCACAGTATGGACGTGTCGGTTAAGGATGAAACCTTGTCGCAGGCTATTGGTCGTGGTGGGCAAAATGTTCGTTTAGCCAGTGATTTGACCGGTTGGACGTTGAATGTGATGAGCGAAACGCAAGCTGAAGAGCAGGCAGAAACTCAAGATGGTGAACACGTTCAGCAAATTATGGAAGACATCGACGTGGATGAAGACGTCGCGTTGATTCTTGTGCAAGAAGGTTATACATCAATTGATGATATAGGCTTGGTTGCATTGGAAGAACTTGCCGCGATTGAAGAGTTTGATGAAGATATTGCCGGAGAAATTCAACAACGTGCGAATGACGCGTTGTTAATTAAAGCGATTGCATCAGAAGAAGTGTTGGAAGAACACGAACCCGCTAAAGATTTGCTTGAAATGGAAGGTATGGAGCGTGAGCTTGCGTATCAATTGGCGAGCAAAGGAGTTGTTACAATGGAAGATTTAGCCGAGCAAGCCGTTGATGAGTTGATTGAAATAATTGACGTAGATGAAGAAAAAGCAGGCGCGTTAATTCTTAAAGCACGTGAACCTTGGTTTGCTGAATAAGCGATAACTATCTGGAGATAAAGCCATGGCCGATATTACAGTTAAAAATTTAGCAAAAGTAGTTGGGACAACTGCAGAAAAGTTAGTGCTCCAGCTAAAGGATGCAGGTGTTAAAGTTAAAGACGAGTCATCCTCTTTAAGTGAAGCTGATAAAATGAAGCTGCTTGCGCACCTTCGTGAGAGTCACGGTAAAGCTAAAGTAGAAATTTCAGGCCCAAAAAAAGTCACGTTAAAACGACGTTCGGTCACTGAGTTAAAGCAAGGTCGTGGCAGAGGTAAGCCAACAGGTACTGTCAGCATTGAAGTGCGTAAAAAGAAAACAGCAGGCCGCTCAGCAGAAGAAATCGCGACGGGCTTATCGGCTGAGGAAATTGAGGCCGCAAAAAAAGCGGCTGATGAGCACGAAAAGTTGGTCGCAGAAAAAGAGCAAGTACGTGAGAAAGAGCAAAGCAGGCTACAAAAAAACAAACAAGATGAGTTTGATAAAAAAGTACAGGCAGTAGCTGATGACGACGCTAAAGCGCAGGTTAAGCTTGAATTAGAGCAGGCTGAAAAAGAAGCGAGTACGAAGCCTGCAGAAAAACCTGTAGCGGCGGCTCCAAGCGATGCAAAATCGAAAGACCCTGCCCGTAAGGCTGATAAGAAGAAAGGTGGCGGAAAGTCTAAACCCACATTCCAAGGGCGCGAGAAATTACACGTCGCCAGTTCACGTGGTGGACGACGTAAGAAGAAGCCTCATAGGGCGAGCAGCGTAAGAATTGAGGCCGGCGATGAACATGGCTTTAACGCACCGACAGAAAAGATTACTTATGAAGTTGAAATAGCAGAAACGATTATGGTTTCTGAGCTCGCGCAAAAAATGAACATTAAGGCCGGCGAAGTCATCAAAGTGTTGATGGGTCTCGGTACCATGGCGACCATTAATCAGGCGCTAGACCAAGACACAGCCGTTATTATTGTCGAAGAAATGGGACACACCCCAGTCTTGAAGAGTGCTGATGATATTCAAGAAAAAATGATTTCTGAGGTGGTTGAATCAGGTGCAGAAGAAATGCCACGGGGTCCTGTCGTAACAATTATGGGACACGTTGATCACGGTAAGACATCGCTGCTCGACTATATCCGCAAAAGTCGTGTGGCTGCTGGGGAATCCGGTGGTATTACGCAACATATTGGCGCTTATCGAGTGAAACAAGGCGATAGCATGGTGACTTTTATTGATACGCCAGGTCACGCAGCTTTTACCGCTATGCGTGCTCGTGGTGCGCAAATGACCGACTTAGTTATCCTCGTTGTTGCTGCGGATGACGGTGTTATGCAGCAGACCAAAGAAGCCGTTGAGCACTCACGCGCGGCCGGTGTTCCAATGATTGTCGCCGTCAATAAGATGGATAAAGAGGGCGTTCAGCCTGACAAAGTTAAAAATGAATTAGCAGCGATTGAAGTTACACCTGAAGATTGGGGTGGAGATACACAGTTTGTCCACGTTTCTGCGTTAACCGGTGACGGGGTTAACGAATTATTAGAAGCGATCGCCCTGCAAGCTGAGCTGCTTGAATTAAAAGCACCTGTTGATGCAGCTGCCGTAGGCGCAGTAGTTGAATCACGTTTAGATAAAGGCCGTGGTGCGATTGCGACTATTTTGGTTCAAAAAGGTACTTTACGGGTCGGCGATTATATTGTCGCGGGTGAATCGCATGGTCGCATTAAAGCCATGTTTGATGAGCACGGCAAAACCGTTAAAGAAGCAGGTCCATCTGTGCCGGTTGAAGTGCTTGGCCTATCAAGTACAACAGAGGCAGGGGTTGAGGTTTACGGTGCAAAAAGCGAACGCAAAGTGCGTGAAATTGCTGAGTTCCGTCAAAATAAAACTAAGCTTGCGAGGCAAGCCAAGCAACAAGCTGCAAAATTAGAACAAGCCTTCTCTCAAATGGAAGAGGGTGATGTGTCAGTGATGAACGTCGTCGTCAAAGCGGATGTACACGGTAGTTTGGAAGCGCTTAAAGACTCGCTAACTCAATTGTCTACAGACGAAGTGAAGGTGTCTATCGTTGCAAGTGGCGTTGGGGGCATCAATGAAAGTGACGTGAATTTAGCGTCTGCATCCGATGCTATTATTATTGGTTTTAATGTGCGCGCCGATGCGAGTGCGCGTCGAGTCATCGAAAATCGCGGTGTGTCAGTTCGTTACTACAGCATTATTTATGACGTTATTGATGACGTAAGAGATGCGCTTTCTGGCTTATTAGCCCCTGACATTAAAGAAAAAATTGTTGGTATCGCAGATGTACGTGATGTGTTCCATTCTCCAAAACTGGGCGCTATTGCGGGTTGTATGGTCACAGAAGGCTTTGTAAAAAGAGACTTGCCCATTCGTGTGCTACGTGAAAGCGTCGTTATTTTCGAAGGACAGCTAGAATCACTCAGACGCTTTAAGGACGACGTGCAAGACGTTAAATCTGGCATGGAATGTGGTATCGGTGTGAAGAACTACAACGATGTAAAAGAAGGCGATCAGATTGAAGTCTTTGACCGCATTGAAGTTAAAAGAAAACTGTGATTTGAACGCGTAGGCATAATTTAGGCCAGCTTAATGCCCAGAGAGTTTTTACGTTTTCAGCGCGTTGCCCGTCAGTTACAGCGCGAGCTTGCCGTTACCTTACAGCAGGACATTAAAGACCCCGCAGTGGGTTTTGTTACTGTCAATGATGTAGATGTGACCAAAGACTTGTCTGTCGCTAAGGTGTATATCAGTGTCTTAACGACGAGCGCAAAGGAAGATAAAAACACCAGTATTACCGCGCTAAACCACGCGTCTAATTATATTCATGGGCTTGTATCAAAACGTATGCGTATGCGGATGGTGCCTGAGCTGCGATTCTTTTTAGACGAATCGACGGAACAGGGTATTAAGATGGATACTTTGTTAAAAGAAACGAATCCAGAAAACGATAAATCCAAAAAAGGTCAGTAAGTGTCGCGTCGAAAAAAGACGGGGCGCGATATCAGCGGAATCGTCATACTCGATAAGCCGCTAGAGCTTTCTTCCAACCACGCCGTACAGCGGGTTAAGCGTTTGTTTAACGCAAATAAAGCAGGGCATACGGGTAGTTTGGATCCGTTAGCGTCGGGCGTATTGCCGATATGTTTAGGTCATGCAACGAAGGTTTCCTCCTATCTATTAGCGTCGGATAAAACTTATCAATTCACCATGCATCTGGGGCAAACGACCAGTACGGGCGACAGCGAAGGTGAGGTGTTGAAAGAGCGTCCAGTGCCGAGTATCATAAAAGATGAATTGCTGGAAATTTTGCAGCGTTTTACGGGTCACATACAACAAATTCCCCCTATGTATTCTGCTTTAAAACATGAAGGGCAGCGGCTGTATAAATTAGCGCGCCAAGGGCAAAGTGTCGAACGCCCAGCAAGGTCGTTGGAGATTAAAGCCTTGCAGCTCATCGTTAAAGAAAAAGACAGTTTGACCTTAGAAGCGACGTGTAGCAAAGGAACTTATATACGGGTGTTGGCAGAAGACATAGGAGAGGCGATAGGGTGTGGTGCATACGTCATGATGTTAAGGCGGTTAGTTACAGGTCCTTTCCGCATCAACGAATCGGTAACACTCGATAAATTACAAAGTATCAGCGAGAAAAGTGACGCAGGAAATTTTCTCGCTTTAGATGAGCAACTGCAAAGTTTAGATGCCGCCTTGCAAGATTATCCATCGCTGCAGTGGGTGGATGAGTACAAGCAACGCCTGTGCCAAGGGCAAGCAGTGGTGTGTGAAACAGCACCAAAGCAGCCTTTAATTAGACTGTATGGGCAGGACGACACTATTTTTGGTTTAGGCAAGTGGTGCGAACCCAACCTAATAGCCCCGATAAGGATATTCGACTGAATTTAAGCGTATAAAAACGCCCGCAAAAGATAATAATGTTTAGAGGTGTTACAGCTTGTTAGTCAAAGGCTTGGCGAGTACAATACACTGTTTTTTAACCAACACAGAATCAATATAGATACGGGGAAGTAATATGGCGTTCGTGACAGAACAGAAGCAAAAAATTGTTAAGGAATTTGCACAAGCAGAAGGTGATACAGGTTCACCAGAAGTGCAGGTTGCTTTGTTAACAGAAAGAGTAAATTATTTAACACCACATTTTTCTGAAAACAAGAAAGATCATCACTCTCGCCAAGGGTTAATCAGAATTATCAATCGTCGTCGTAAGTTGCTTGATTATTTGAAAGGTAAGGACGTTGAGCGTTATCGTGCACTGATAGCGAAATTAGGATTGAGAAAATAAAGATAAATAATTAGGCGGGAATATAAAGTGAATTCAGTAAAAAAAGAGTTTCAGTTCGGTAAACAAACAGTAACGTTTGAAACAGGTGAAATTGCACGTCAAGCAGACGGCGCAGTGATGGTAGAAATTGATGGCACGATCGTTTTAGTAACGGCTGTTGGTAAACGTGAAGGTGGAGAAAATAATTCATTTTTCCCATTGACGGTTAATTACCAAGAAAAAACATACGCCGCCGGCAAAATACCAGGCGGTTTTTTTAAGCGCGAAGGTCGTCCTAGCGAGAAAGAAACACTGACATCACGCCTTATCGATCGTCCGATTCGTCCGCTTTTCCCCAAAGGCTATAAAAACGAAACTCAAATCATTGCGACAGTTGTTTCGCTAAACCCGGAAGTTGATCCAGATATTCCTGCCTTATTAGGCGCGTCAGCTGCGTTAGCTATTTCTGGCCTTCCTTTCGATGGCCCAATTGGTGCGGCGCGTGTTGGCTACATCAATGGCGAATATGCTTTGAACCCACTTAAGTCTGAGCTAGAAGAGTCTAAGCTTGATTTAGTCGTTGCGGGTACAGAAAGCGCTGTGCTGATGGTTGAGTCAGAAGCTGACTGTTTGCCTGAAGATGTGATGCTAGGCGCGGTAACGTTTGGCCACGAACAAATGCAATCAGCGATTAAGGCGATTAACGAGCTGGCAGCTGAAGTGGGTGAGCCACGTATGGAATGGTCTGCTCCTGAAAAAAATCAAATATTGGTCGAGAAAGTAGCCGACCTTGCTAATGCGGGTATTGCCGACGCTTATACGGTTCTTATTAAGCTTGACCGTCAAATTAAATTAAAAGAAGTGCGTGGCGAAGTTTTAGCGCAACTAGAAGATGAAGATGTAAGTGAAGTAAAAGATATCTTCTCATCATTAGAAAAGAAACACGTTCGTGAACTCGTGCTTTCTACTAAAAAGCGTATTGATGGACGTGATTTATCAACGGTTCGTCCTATTCACGTTCGTACTGGCGTGTTACCCCGTGCACACGGTTCAGCTTTGTTTACGCGTGGAGAAACTCAAGCGTTGGTAGTGGCTACTTTAGGCACGGATCGTGATGCGCAAATGATTGACGCGGTTGAAGGTGAGTATCGTGATCACTTTATGTTGCATTACAACTTCCCTCCATTCTGTGTGGGTGAAACAGGTTTTGTTGGATCACCAAAAAGACGTGAGATTGGCCATGGACGTCTAGCAAAACGCGGTATTCAAGCGGTATTGCCAAGCCAAGATGATTTTTCATACGTGCTACGTGTGGTTGCTGAAGTGACAGAGTCAAATGGCTCAAGCTCTATGGCGAGTACTTGTGGTACTAGCTTAGCGTTAATGGATGCGGGTGTGCCTGTTAAAGCCCCGGTTGCTGGTATTGCAATGGGTCTTATTAAAGAAGGCGAAGACTACGCGGTGCTGTCCGATATTTTAGGCGACGAAGATCACTTAGGTGATATGGACTTTAAAGTATCTGGAACAAATTCTGGTGTAACCGCGTTGCAAATGGACATTAAAATCCAAGGTATTACGCATGAAATTATGTCTAATGCTTTGGAGCAAGCAAAAGACGGCCGCTTACACATTTTAGAAAAAATGAATGCAGAGTTGTCAGCAGGTCGTGAAGAAATGTCAGATTTCGCACCACGTATTCTTACAATCAAAATTGACCCTGCAAAGATTCGCGACGTAATTGGAAAAGGTGGCGTGACTATCCGAGCGATTACCGAAGAAACAGGTGCTTCAATCGATATTACAGACGATGGTTTAGTAAAAGTTGCATCAGTTGATCGTGAGGCCGGCGAGAAAGCGTTGCAACGCATTGAAGATATTACCGCTGAAGTTGAAGTGGGTAAAATTTACGAAGGTAAAATTGCTAAACTCATGGACTTTGGTGCTTTTGTAACAATCCTGCCGGGTAAAGATGGATTGGTTCACATTTCACAAATTTCTGAAGAACGCGTGGAAAAAGTAAGTGATAAACTGACTGAAGGTGACGTTGTTAAGGTGAAAGTTTTAGAAGTTGATCGCCAAGGACGCGTACGCCTCAGCATGAAAGAGGTAGATTAGACTAATAATCATCCATTAAACAAACGAGCACGACTATGACAGAAGCCCGTATTATTAAAAAATACCCTAATCGTCGTTTATACGATACGACGATTAGCAAGTATGTAACGCTCAACGATGTGAAGGAACTAATCGTTGAACGCATTGACGTGAAAGTTGTCGATGCAAAGACTAAAGATGATTTGACGCGCAGCGTTTTGTTGCAAATTATCTTGGAGCAAGAAGAAGAGGGTCAACCGATGATGAGCGCGGAAATGCTTGAGCAGCTCATTCGTTTTTATGGTGATCCGATGCAAAATAACTTTGCAACTTATCTTGAGAACACGGTAAAACTTGTGGCTGAGCAGCGCGCTAAAGTAAAAGATAGAATGGATAAAATAACAGATCCACTATCAATGATGAGCTCACTTGCTGAACGTAACATGGAGATGTTTAAAGACATTCAGAGTGAAATGTTTAAGGGCATTACTAGCGATACTGATAAAAAATAGTTTGCTGTATAAAAGTCACGCAGTTGGCTAAAAATGTTTAAAACCTCTTTTTGAGGTTTTTTTTGCATGGATGTTAGAGCGGCTGACAAACAATATTCTTTTCATCAAAAGAAAAGTAGAATAAATAGATGGCCATAAAAGACGACATTGTGGAGTTTGACAGTAAAAACTTCTTAAAGAATTTAACGCTAAAACCGGGTGTGTATAAGATGTTTGATGCGCGTGAGCAATGCATCTACGTGGGTAAGGCAAAAAGTTTAAAAAAGCGTGTGTCGAGCTATTTCAAGAAGAACGACAGCGACGTTAAAAAGAAAATAATGGTGTCGTATATACGCCATATTGAAGTGGTGGTAACGCATACGGAGGGGGAGGCCTTGTTGCTGGAAAACCAGCTAATCAAACAGTTAAAGCCCCGATATAATATTTGCTTGCGCGACGATAAGAGCTACCCCCATATTTATCTTTCCACCCAACAAGATTTTCCACGATTGACTTTTCATCGTGGCGCAAAGAAAAAACAAGGCGACTACTTTGGCCCCTATCCGAGTGCTGGCGCGGTTCGGGAAAGTTTACAGATATTACAAAAGGTTTTCCCAGTGCGACAGTGTGATGATAGCTTTTACCAAAATCGTTCACGACCCTGTTTGCAGCATCAGATTCAGCGTTGTTCTGCACCTTGCGTTGGGCTGATTAACCAAACGGATTATGCGGAAGATGTCGCGCATACCATCATGTTCTTAGAAGGAAAAAACAGCCAGCTTATTGATGACTTAGTGAAAAAAATGGATGGTTGTGCAAAAGATCTTAAGTTCGAGAAAGCAGCCCAGTATCGTAATCAAATAGCACATTTAAGAAAGCTTATTGAGCGTCAATATGTGAGTGGTAAAACGGGTGATGTTGATGTGGTCGCTTGTTTAGTTGAAAGTGGGATTGCTTGCGTACAAGTGTTTTTTATACGCAATGGACAACACCTTGGTAATCGTACGTTCTTCCCTAAGATACCCAGTGAAAAAACAGAAGCCGAGGTATTAGCAGCGTTTTTGCTTCAGTTATATTTGGATAAAAAAATTCCTAAAGAAATACTCATCAGCCATCCACTCGAGGAACTGGCCTTGGTTCAAGAGGTGTTATCTAAAAAAGCTGAACGTAAAGTTTCATTGTTTGTACAGCCGCGTGGCGCGAGAGCACGGTGGCTTAAAATGGCAAAAAGTAATGCGCAGGTTGCTCTAGCACAAAAGAAATTAAGTCGGGATACAGTTAGAGAACGGCTGCGTCAACTGACAAAATTACTCGACTTGAATGTGGATATACAACGCATTGAATGCTTCGACATTAGCCATACACAAGGGGATCAAACGGTCGCTTCGTGTGTGGTGCTAAACAAAGAAGGTCTGCTCAAGAGTGCCTATCGCCGGTTTAATATTGCAGGGGTTCAAGCGGGTGATGATTGTGCCGCGCTAGCGCAAGCTGTATCGCGTCATTTCTTAAAAGTTGAAGAAGGTGATCGTGCTTTACCCGATGTATTGGTCATTGATGGTGGGCGAGGACAGGTGAGTGCTGTTACGCATGCGTTATCAGAAATAAAGCGCTCAGATATTTTTGTTATTGGTTTGTCAAAAGGAAGTGATAGAAAGGTGGGTATGGAGAAAATATACCGTGCTATCGATGGTAAAACTATTATTGTGGATTCTGATGAGTCAGCATTACTTGTTCTCCAGCAAGTGCGCGACGAAGCGCATCGTTTTGCTATCAGTGGCCACCGCCAGCAGCGCGCTAAAGCGAAGAAAACATCAACATTAGAGAAGATAGAGGGCTTGGGCCCTAAGCGCCGACAAAAGCTGCTGAAGCAATTTGGCGGCTTGAGCGATATCAAGTCGGCTGGTGTTGAGGACCTATGTACAGTGGATGGGATTAATAAAGAATTGGGACAACGGATTTACGACCGGTTTCACGATAGTGAGGCGGGGTAATAGTGTAGTATTATCACGTTCATCTATAGATTAAAGAATAAGTAATAAGTTTGATGATTCTAAATATTCCAACCCTGTTGACCTTGCTGCGGATTGCGCTAATTCCAGTGCTAATAGCGGTCTTTTATTGGCCAAATGAAGAAGCGAGAACGTGGTGCACGATTATTCTTATAACCTCATCATTAACAGATTGGTTTGATGGGTTTCTGGCCCGCCAGTTAAACCTTCAAACACCGTTTGGAGAGTTTTTAGACCCCGTGGCAGATAAGTTAACAGTCGTCGTTATTTTGGTCTTAATTGTGCAGGCGAATCCGCATGTTTATGTTGCTATACCGGCCGCTATCATTATTGGTCGGGAGGTATTCGTTGCCTCATTGCGTGAGTGGATGGCCGAATTGGGAAAGCGAGCAGCGTTAAAGGTTTCTTGGATTGGCAAGTGTAAGACGGGTTTCCAAATGTTAGCAATGGTCTGCTTACTTTATAGCCAAAACTTGTTCGGAATACCTGTGGAAATGATTGGATTGGTTGCTATTTATATCGCCGCAATCTTAACGCTTTGGTCATTGTGGCAATACATCGAATTAGCGTTGCCGGAATTTAAGAAATAGTCGGTATTCCGACTTGACAGTTCACCCACGGAAGATAGAATACACGGCTTAAATGCGGGAATAGCTCAGTGGTAGAGCACAACCTTGCCAAGGTTGGGGTCGCGAGTTCGAATCTCGTTTCCCGCTCCAATTTCTAATCGTGATTCCACCATGGTTTTCGTATAAAGTCCCTCCGGCTGAGTGGCAGAGTGGTTATGCAGCGGCCTGCAAAGCCGTGTACAGCGGTTCGATTCCGCTCTCAGCCTCCATTTACACATTTCTTAACGTCCCATATCGTACTAAACCCCTTTGTTTTAAAGGCATTTCTGGGTAGTTGTTGTCTTTTGTCATCCCATGACATTCCTTGACATACCCCCCAACTTTGGGGGGTAACTTTGGGGGTAACTGTTACCTCTAAAAAGGAGTTACCCCCAAATGCCATTAACAGATATAAAAACCAAGAGCCTAAAAGGTGGCGTAAAGCCTAATGGAGATAAAACCAAAAAGCCTTATCGTGTAACAGATGAAAAGGGGCTGTATATTGAAGTCCCGCTAAAAGGTAGAAAGCGTTGGCGGTTTAAGTTTCGTATTGGTGGAAAAGAAAAAAGGTTGTCACTTGGTGTTTACCCAGAAGTGACGCTGAAGTCAGCCAGAAAAAAGCGTGATGAATATAGGGCGTTAGTTGCGGATGGTGTAGACCCGTCCATCATGCGAAAAGTAAAAAAACTAACGGTAGCAGGTGAAGGTAGTTTTGAATCCATAGCGCGTGAGTGGCACGGCAAATTTGGTAAAAACTGGAGCGATTCCCATACGGCAAGAACAATCAAACACCTTGAAAATAATATATTCCCTTGGTTGGGGGCAATGCCAATTAACGATATTAAGCCTGTTGAATTATTGGCCACATTAAAACGAATTGAAAGTAGGGGTGCGCTTGATACGGTTCATAGGGTGCGGGGTATCTGTTCATCTGTTTTTAAGTACGCAGTTACAACAGGGCAAGGTGAAAGAAACCAAGCCGCCGATTTAATAGGGGCTATTCCACGCACCGAAACAAAGCATCATGCGGCTATCACCGACCCAGTGGGTGAGCAAACTATACAAGCCATTGAGGCTGGCAATATCATCCGTGTGCTAATACAAGGCGGCGGCAGATTTAATAGACAAAGCCAGCATCACGTTAGGGGTTAACCAACGCTTTGCCAGTGCCACGGTAATCAATAATGAATATTCATCGCCTAAGGATGTTGTGCTATCAGGTAAAGAACTAGAGGATGAACTTAAGAGGCGTGACTTACCTATGTTGGACTTGGATTAGCAAGCAAGGCAACTATTGACGGTGTTCGATATGGAATCGAAGGCTTATCGGCCGATACCTGTAAAGCCGACTGCGGTTTGTGGGTGACACAGTAGCCTTTTAGCTACTTATGTTATACTTGTATACCCATTCCATTAACGAGGCTATTCCCATGAGTAGACAAGCAGCGATTAGGTTAGCAGATAAAACATACGACAGGTTACAAGAGCTTGCTGAAAAAACAGGACGTACAGCTACGTTTTATATGCGTGAAGCCATTGAGACGCACTTAGAAGACCTTGAAGACGTTTACCTAGCAGAACAAACGCTTGAGCAAGTCAAGCGTGGAAAACAGCGCACCTTCTCACTAAGCGAGGTTGAGCGTGAGTTGGAAAATTGAGCTAACAGACCAAGCATTAAAGCAACTTAAAAAAATGGGGCAAGGTGAAGCGAGGCGCATCACTCACTATCTAAGAAAACGAATTGAACCGTTGGATAATCCACGTCAGCTAGGCAAAAACCTAAAAGGTGGCTTGTCAGAACTTTGGCGTTATCGCGTGGGTGACTATCGCTTGATATGCGAGATTAGAGAAAATGAATTAATCGTTCTAGTGGTACGCATAGGACACCGTAAAGGCGTTTACCAGAAATAACGTACGCTACGTCCCACTCATCACCAACGACGCGCATTAGGTCAAGTCAGCAATATAACGGGTTAAAAAAGAAGTTAAGAAAAAATATTTGGGGGTAACTATTAACTTTCAAATCTCTAAATCCTTTTGTACCAATGGCTGTGGGGTTTAATTAGGCTGTGCTCTCACCACATGTTCTCTTAAGTTTAACTATCTTTTTGATTTAAAAACACACCTTCAAATAAAGAAACTAACACTGTTATATCGTATACTTACGACACATATAATTGCGCTATTGCGAGTGCATTAATTCGTATTAATTTAAAGATCAATTTGGAGATAAAATGGCTGCGAAGAAGTCCAAAATAATTTATACCTTAACGGATGAAGCGCCTTTGTTGGCAACCGCGTCTTTGTTACCTATCATTGAGACGTTTACTTCAGCAGCTGATATTGAGGTGGCTTTAAGTGATATTTCGCTGGCTTCACGAATTCTTGCGGCATTTTCGGATAAATTAAAAGACAACCAAAAAGTTGATGATGCGCTTGCAGAGCTGGGCCGTTTAACGCAGTTTTCGGATACTAACATTATCAAATTGCCAAATATTAGCGCATCCATACCGCAACTAAAATTAGCGATTAGCGAGTTGCAGGATAAAGGCTATAACATTCCTGATTTCCCAGAATCCCCGAGCACTAAAGAGGAGCGTGCAACACTGCAACGCTACGAGAAAACATTAGGCAGTGCAGTAAACCCAGTTTTAAGAGAAGGTAACTCTGACCGAAGAGCGCCAAGAGCGGTTAAGGATTACGCGCGTAAAAATCCACACTCTATAGGTAAGTGGAGTCAAGCATCGCGCACCCACGTTTCGCATATGCACGCGGGTGATTTTTATTGCAGCGAAAAAAGCTTGACCCTAGATAAAGCTTGCAACGTCAAAATAGAATTCGTTTCTAAAAGTGGTGATGTAACAGTTTTAAAAGAGAACACGCCTCTTTTAAAGGGTGAAATCATAGATAGCATGTTCATGAGTAAAAAAGCGCTGTGCCAGTTTCTTGAAGAGGAACTGGAAGATGCGAGAGAAACGGGTGTTATGTTCTCTTTTCACGTTAAGGCCACCATGATGAAGGTATCGCATCCTATTGTTTTCGGGCACGCGGTTAAAATTTATTATAAAGACCTCTTTGAAAAACACGGTGAGTTGTTTGATAAATTAGGCGTAAACCCGAATGATGGCTTAAGTAGTGTTTACGATCATATTGAGACGCTTCCGGCGTCAATTAAGGAAGAAATTCTTGCCGATATGCACGCGTGTTACGAAACACGTCCAGAGTTAGCGATGGTGGATTCTGCTAAGGGAATTTCTAACCTGCATACGCCTAATGAAGTGATTGTAGATGCATCAATGCCAGCCATGATTCGCTCTGGTGGCAAAATGTGGGGCCCAGACGGAAAGCTTAAAGATACCAAGGCAGTTATGCCTGAAAGTACTTTTGCAAGAATTTATCAAGAAATTATTAATTTCTGCAAAACGCACGGAGCGTTTGACCCAACAACAATGGGGAGTGTACCTAATGTTGGCCTGATGGCGCAAAAGGCGGAAGAGTATGGTTCGCACGATAAGACATTTGAAATGGTAGCCGATGGCAGTACGCGCATTGTTGATGAGGGTGGGAATGTTCTTCTCGAAATGGACGTCGAAGAAGGCGATATTTGGCGGATGTGCCAAGTAAAAGATGCGCCTATTCAAGACTGGGTAAAGTTGGCTGTGTCTCGTGCCTGCTTATCAGGAACAACGGCTGTTTTTTGGTTAGATGAATATCGTCCCCATGAATTTGAGCTGATTAAAAAGGTAAGAAAATATCTAGAAGAATATGATTTGTCTGGTCTCGATATTCACATTATGTCGCAACAGCGGGCCATGCGTTTTACGCTTGAGCGAATTATTCGTGGCAAAGATACGATCTCTGTAACAGGCAATATTTTACGTGACTATCTAACTGATTTATTCCCAATTTTGGAGCTAGGAACCAGCGCAAAAATGCTCTCTATTGTGCCTCTTATGGCAGGTGGGGGATTGTTTGAAACAGGTGCGGGTGGCTCAGCACCCAAACACGTTAAACAGCTGACGGAAGAAAATCACCTGCGTTGGGATTCACTCGGCGAGTTTTTAGCATTGGGAGCATCTCTCGAAGATATAGGGCAAAAAAATGATAACGTGAAAGCCATGGTGCTGGCCAAAACATTAGATATTGCGGTTGGTAAGTTATTGGAAAATGGTAAGTCTCCGTCGCGCAAAACTGGTGAGCTAGACAACCGGGGTAGTCACTTTTATTTAGCACTGTATTGGGCGCAAGCTTTAGTGGCTCAAACAGAGAGTTCAGAGTTACAGGCAAGTTTTAAAGCGCTAGCTAAGGCCTTGCTAGACAATGAACAAGCTATTGTGGATGATTTAACAACTGATCAATGGCATTCGGTCGACTTAGGTGGATATTTCTTAATCGACGAAGAAAAGATGAATCAGATTATGCGCCCATCCAAAGCATTTAATGATGCGTTGGCTTCTATGGGGTGAAGGGTTAAGAAACTATTTAATGAACGTCGCGACTGGCGACATAGAGTAAATCTTGGTGTGTGCTTCCGTTTGCCGGATATTCAGCGATGCCAATTTTTGCGTTGAGCTTTATACGTGAGCCATCGTCTAAGAAGATGGGTTCAGCTAATTTATTTTTTAGTTTTTCTACCACGATGGCGACGTGATTCTCGCTCGTTTGAATAGATAAGTTCGCGAACTCCATACCTTGAATGTGGGCGTAAATATCAGACTCTCGTGACCTTAAGAGCAAGCGCTCAGTGATAGCTTGTAATGCCAGATTATTTTGTTTTTTATTGATACTTTCAACTAAGCCATCGAATTTTATATATAGCATCACAACCTTTGCGTGCGCTCTTGCGCTAAAGCACAGTAGGTGCTCCCCTAGGTCTTCAAACTCAACTGCAGAAGGCAGTGTTTGAGGTATGTCGATGTATTTACTACTTACGGAACTCATGCTTTAAATATGGCAGATATTTCTAATAAAGCTAGTCTTTAGCAGGGTTTTGCTACTTAGCACACGAATTGCTTCGTTAGAAACAGTATTTGAATGCGTCAAATTGTCGCAGGTACTCGTTGCAGGCGTTAGATGCTGGTAAAGTGCCCATCTAACAATAAGATATAAATAGTCATGGGTACGCATAAAGTCACAATTTTCACTACAAGCGAAGATTTACGTCGTTTATTGTTTTTGCGTGCGCTGAGTATTGTCGGGCAACTATTTGCCATTATGGTGGCGGTTAATTATTTAGAAATGACCTTGCCGCTTATACCTTTAGCGCTTGTGCTATCGGCTTTATTTGTGTGGAGCTTTTTGTCATATCTTTCGTTGAAAGATGAAATGAAATTAACCGAAAACGCCTTTTTTGTTCAGCTCTGTGTCGATGTGCTTGCGCTGACAGCTGTGTTATACCTTACAGGCGGTGCAACGAACCCATTCGCCTGGTTCTTATTAGTGCCTCATAGCATTGCCTCTACGTTGTTAGCAAGGCCATACGCGTGGGCAATGGCGGTCACTATATCGGTAGCCTATACGGCAATTGTGTTTTTCTATCAGCCGCTATTACACCTCGACCACCCGATGGAGATGGGGTTAGGTGGGCACTTTCAAGATCATATCGTTGGTATGTGGATTGGTTTTGTTCTATCTGCATTTTTGATGGCTTATTTTGTCGCGGGTATGGCCGAGTCGCTGCGACGAAGAAATGACTTACTCGCCAGCATGCAGCAAAAAATGTTTCGAGATGAAAGGTTGGTTGCGCTGGGTACTTTAGCTGCAGGAGCGGCGCATGAGCTAGGTACGCCATTGAGCACAGTGGATATCATTACGCATGAGTTAGAGCTTGAGTTAACTAAACCTGAGTATAAACTTATTGCGAAAAAGCTAAAAATTATTCAAGGGCAAGTAAAGCGATGCAAGCAAGCGCTTTCGAGTATTACAGAAACAGCCACTCAGGAGCGTTATGACGCTGGGCAACTCATGCCTGTTGACGTGTATTTGAGAAATATCTTAAATCAGTGGAGAGTGTCACATTTAGATGTTGTGTTAGAGGAGAGCTTTCATGGTGACGCGTTAGTGCCAACGATTATTTCAGACCTTTCGATTAGTCATGCGTTAATTAATGTTTTAGATAATGCAGCGCAAGCCTCGCCATACCAAGTTTCCTTTTCTGCTAATTGGAACGACAAAGAGTTTCAAGTGGTTATTGAAGATGAAGGTGTTGGGGTTGATGAGGAGCAGCTTGCCAAGCTGGGTGAAGAGCCCGTGTCATCCAAAAACTCTGGTTTAGGTATTGGGCTGCATTTATCCAAAGTATCTGTCGAACGTGTTGCTGGACAGATAATTTGGAAAAACCGAAAACCACGTGGTTTGCAGGTAAGCATTACCATTCCTTTAGGTGTTTAAGAAATGATAGGGCACGCTAAAAGGTTGATGCTTATTGACGACGACGAGGTGTTGTGTGACACCCTGTGCAATGCATTTACACGGCGCGGTTTTGAGGTAAAAACGGCGTGTGATCAAGTAAGTGCTGAAAAAGTTATCGAGTCTTTTTGTCCAGAATTGGCCGTCGTTGATTTGCGCTTAGGTCAAAGTTCCGGGCTGCATATCATTAAGCTTCTTAAACAAAAGGATGAAAACACTAAAATTGTGATGCTAACGGGCTTTGCAAATATAGCAACGGCGGTAGAAGCGGTAAAGCTCGGTGCTATGCAATATATAACTAAGCCGGCTAATGTCGATGAGATTTTATCCGCTTTTGATAAGATAGCTCCAGATGTCGATACAGTGCCGCCAGAGCAGCCTTTATCTGTCAAGCGACTAGAGTGGGAGCATATGCACCAAGTGCTTCAATTATGCGATGGAAATATTTCACAAGCCGCGAGGCTGCTCAATATGCATCGCCGCACATTGCAAAGAAAGCTCGCTAAGAAGCCCGTTAGGTCTTGAAGGTTTTACAAGCCTCGTAACCACTCTGGAATAAGCTGTGTTTCGCCTTGAGATGCAGAGTTGAGCTGCTTTAGTAGATTCTCTTTATCTCTAGGTAAGTTTCCTTTTAGAGGTAAGGCGTTAGAGGCATGGTTGGAACGGAATATCATGGGCTTTTCTGGCGATAACAAAGAAATGAGCAGCTCTAATTCTTGTAACACAGCTAAGTCATTTTGTGCTTCAAAAGTGCGTTTTTGTCGTTCAAATTTTTGCAAGAATTCGGCTTGAATACCTTCTTCTAGCGTGAGTTGCAGCGTCGATAGGAACGTAAGCTTTAAACTATTCACGAGTTCGGCCGTTTGCTGAATATGTTCACGCCAATAGTGTTTTCCGCCTAGCCCTAAAATAACGGTAGCGGATACCTTCATTCTTGCGTCGGTTGCTTTGGTTAAACCAACTTTCATCTTTTCGGGTGTAGCGCCTTTTGTTATGCACTTTAAAAGATTCGCGTTACCGGTTTCTATGCCGTAGTACAGCAGTGTTAATCCAGCGGCTTTTAGATCTTTGAGTTCCCCCATCGTCTTAGTGAGTAAGTTATTGGGTAAGGCGTAACTGCTCACGCGGCGCAAATGGAGGAAGTGCTGGTGCAAGGCATTGAGTATCGTGAGCAAGCTAGCCGTGTCGCGATATAAGGCGTCACCATCGGCTAGAAAAACACGTCGCGTGTTGGGCTGAGTTTTAGCGGCGGTTTCAATTTCAGCTAAAACTATATCGAGTGGCTTTTCGTTAAACGTTTTGTCGCGATACATCGAGCAAAAGCTACAGCGGTTAAAGCTGCAACCCTCAGTCACTTGAAAAATTAAGCTGTTAGCTTCAGAAGGAGGGCGGTAAAGGGGATAGGTATATTCCATAAAAAGGTGTCAAAGGCACTTAAATGAGTAAAACTTTATTGTCGCTCCTTGATTGATGGAACGCAATCGTGGACAATCCTCATCCTGATTGAAACCAATGAACAATGGTGACTTATGTCGGTCCCCTCGCAATGTGAAGTTGTGAATCCCGCCAGGCCCGAAAGGGAGCAACGGCAGCAGCGGAATTGTGTGCTGGGTGTGGCTGGCATGAGTTACCACCCCTCCTTTTACTGTAAAAACAAACGCAATAGTTTCTTGTTAGTTAGAGCTTTGTTACCCTAATGGTCTTATGAGTTATAAAGTCTTCGCAAGAAAATGGCGGCCACTTAATTTTGCCCAATTAGTTGGGCAAGAACACGTTGTGCGCTCGCTCGTTAATGCGTTGGAACATGATCGTCTGCATCATGCCTATCTATTTAGCGGGACCCGAGGCGTCGGGAAAACAACGATTGCTAGGGTGTTAGCTAAGGCGCTTAATTGTGCCGATAAAGTAGGTGCAGAGCCGTGTGGAAAATGCCAAACGTGTTTAGAGATTGACCAAGGCTACTACCCCGATTTAATCGAGGTAGACGCGGCCTCAAGAACGGGTGTTGACGATACGCGTGAATTGCTTGAAAACGTTCAATACGCACCGAGCAGGGGTAAATACAAAGTCTATTTAATAGACGAGGTTCATATGTTTTCAAAAAGCAGCTTTAATGCGCTGCTGAAAACACTCGAAGAGCCTCCTGAACACGTTAAGTTTTTATTGGCAACGACCGATCCGCAAAAGATGCCTGTCACCGTCTTGTCACGTTGCTTGCAATTCAACCTTAAGCGCTTGTTGCCAGAGCAAATAGAAGGCCAGTTTAAGCTTATTTTAGAAAGCGAAGGCATAGATTATCAAGCTGAGGCAACTGTGCTCTTAGCTCGTGCGGCCGACGGCAGTATGCGCGATGGTTTGAGTTTATTAGATCAAGCGATTGTCTTTGGAAATGGTGTGCTCAAAGAAGAAGACGTTATTAATATGCTAGGCAGTGTTGCGCGTGAACCTATATTAGACATACTGACTGCGCTGGCCAGCATGGATGGAAAAACGGTTTTGGATAGCGTTCAGGAATTGGATCAGTTTGCGCCAGACTATGCAGAGGTCTTACAAAGCCTATTAACTTACTTACATAAAATTTCGGTTGCGCAGGTCGTGCCGGATGCTGAAACCGATTCTTCTATAGAGCAGCTAGTTGAAAAATTAAGCAAAGAAGACGTGCAACTATTTTATCAAATTGGCTTGGTAGGCCAGAAAGATTTATCTTTGGCACCCAACCCAAAAGTCGGTTTTGAGATGGTGCTGTTGCGCATGGTGACGTTTTCACCTAGTCAAAGTGGGGAGGTTAAAGCTGTACCTTCATCTCTAGAGGCACAGCCACAAACGCAACAGGTGAATCAGTCCGCAACCACCTCTGTTACGAAGGCACCAAGAATAACAATCCCAGAAAAAAAAGCACCTGATAACCTCAGCCTAGTCACAGAAGATAAAAAAAAAGATAAGCCAGCGGCCGAAGTAGATACGAAAGCCACAAAGGTTTCAGTGCCTATTAAAGAAGAGCTGAAATCTACCGTAGAAGTTGTTTGGTCTGAATTGCTTCCCTTGCTTGCGTTAGACCCTATGACGATGCAATTGGCTAAAAATTCCGCCTTAGTCCGCATAGATGAAAATGAATGTGAATTGTTATTAGCGAAGGGGCACGTGTCACTAAATGAAAAGTCAGAACAGCGCTTAGAAGCGGCTTTGTCGGATTATTTTGCTAGAAAATTAAAATTAGTTTTTAGGCAAGACGAAGAAGGCGTTGTAACACCGAATGCTATAGAAGATAAAAAACAACTTGCGCGACAACAAAAGGCAGAGCAAGAAGTAAGGAGCAACAAAACAGTTAACAAGATAATTGAGATGTTTGACGCTAAAATAATTGAAGGCTCGATAAAGCCTATTGATAAATAGTCGTTGGACGAATGGCAACCGTACGGAGAAAACAATGAAAAACCAATTAGGCGACCTCATGCAGCAAGCGCAAAAGATGCAAGAGAAGATGTTAGAGGCGCAGCAAAAGTTAGCAGAGATGGAAGTAACGGGTGAGTCGGGTGCGGGTCTAGTCAGTGTCTTAATGACGGGGAAGAATATGGTGCGTAAAGTTTCTATTGACCCCAGTCTCTACGAAGAAAAAGACCAAGAAATGCTGGAGGATTTAATTACGGCAGCGATCAACGATGCCGTGCAAAAAGTCGAAAGCCTTAATAAAGATAATATGTCATCGATGGCATCGGGTATTCCATTGCCACCAGGATTTAAGCTCCCGTTCTAGCGTGCAAGCAGAGCCGATTCTTCTTCAACTAATGCAGGCGCTGCGGTGTTTGCCGGGTGTAGGGCCAAAGTCAGCGCAACGCATGGCCTTCCATTTGTTAGAACGCGATCGCCAAGGCGCTTTTTACTTAGCTGAGCGTTTAGCCGATGCAGTGGATAAAATCGGCCAGTGTAAGACGTGCCAGACACTAACGGCGTCAGAAGAATGCACAATCTGTAGTGACCAGCGACGGGAGCAACACCTGTTATGCGTGGTAGAAACACCCGCAGATGTGGTGGCCGTGGAGAATGCAACCGATTTTAAAGGACTTTATTTTGTGCTGAATGGGCGCCTGTCACCTTTGGATGGTTTAGGTCCAGCAGAAATCGGTTTAGATAAATTGGCAGAACGCGTTAAACAGGGCCAAATAAAGGAAATTATTTTAGCGACTAATTCCACAGTAGAAGGGGAAGCGACGGCGCATTATATTGGTGAAATGGCCAAGAAATATAATGTCAGCGCAAGCCGTATTGCCCATGGCGTGCCCTTTGGGGGTGAGTTAGAGTATATCGATAGCGGAACGCTGTCTCACGCGTTTAGTGGTCGTAGTCAAGTTTAACAAGGGTTTAACGGGGGGGGGGTTAAATGAGTGATTGTTTGTTTTGTAAAATGGTAGCCGGCGAGATAACACCCGAGGTTGTCTATGAAACTGATTTAGTTTTAGCCTTTCGGGATATTAACCCGCGCGCGCCGACTCATATCTTGCTTATTCCCAAAAAACACATTCCCACATTGGCCGATATGACGGACGAAGATACGCAGTTAATGGGTGAACTTATGCAGGCTGCAAAAACGGTGGCTGAAAAAGAAGATTTGGCCGACTCGGGTTATCGTACGGTGTTTAACTGTAAGCAAGATGCGGGGCAAGAGGTCTATCACATCCATATGCACTTACTCGGTGGGCGTCGCCTGCAATGGCCGCCAGGTTAATAGGATAGTTTTTCTCTTAATTTTAGGTACCTTAAGTAACGCTGTTTCGATATAGCTCCACTCTCAACCCCCTCTTTTACAGCGCAAGACGGCTCTTTTAGATGTACACAGTTGGCGTATTTACATTCCCCAGCGAGTTGTTCTATTTCTCTAAACCCGTGCGCTAAATTTTGCTCGGTTACGTGGGCTAGGCCAAAAATATTTACCCCGGGGCTGTCTATAATCTCACCACCTTCGGGCAGTTTATATAGGGTGGAAGAGGTAGTGGTGTGTTTGCCTAAGCCGGATGCGGTCGAAAGCGTTTTGGTTTGTAGTTCTAAGTCGGGCAGTAAAGCGTTAGTGATGCTGGATTTCCCGACCCCTGATTGGCCGACTAAAATGCTGGTTTCGTTTTGCAGCCGCTTTCGTAGCGCGTCAAGCCCCGTGTGCTCGGCGGCGCTGACGTCTAGTATTTCGTAACCAATGTTGTCGTAAATATGGATTAATTCATCTGTGCTTTCTCTCGAGTTATCGTCTAACAGGTCGATCTTATTTAAGACGATGAGTGGCTTAATACCTTGAAACTCACATACGATGAGGTATTGGTCGAGGAGCAGCGCGTCTATGGCCGGCTTAACGGCGAGGATAACGACAATTTGATCTAAGTTTGCCGCAACCGGGCGTAGCTTCCCGTTTTTTGCAGGCCGAGAGAGCAAAGAGCGTCGTTCTAATACTTTCTCGACGCGGCCCGCACCTTCTTCAGTTCTTATCCATTCAACGTAATCGCCTACAGCGGGTTGTTCTAATTGTGTGCGTTTCTGACATCGAGCGGTGTGTCCTTCGTCGTCTTCAACAATAAGCGCTTTGCCTAAGTGGGCGACAATTCGCCCTTTTATGGGTATGGTTGTTTGATGGCTGGGCTTGCTCAATCGGTTATTTAAATTTGTAGAAATCTTGGTTTAAGTAGGCGACAACGTCTTCAATATCTTCTTCGAACCACTGGGTGCTTAAGGAAAAATCGCACCGTTTTACTCGGCTTTCTAATGCAGCTAAGTCTTGCACTTTACGCGTTTTAGAGATGTATTTGTCGGTGGTATGGCAGCTCAAACAATTTTCATTATGCAGCGTTCGCCCATTGTTAATATCAACGGCGTGGCTGTTGAAAGAGGTAAAGATAAATAGGCTAATAACAATCGCAAATAGAATTTTCATGTTGGCTCCTGTCGATTAGAGATTTGTAATACCAAATTTTTAACTGCTTTCTAGCGTTTCTAGGTGTTTAATTCTAACACCCGCGGGTGGGTGGCTATGGTGAAAACTTGAATACAACGGGTCAGGCGTTAAGGTGCTCGCGTTATCACGATACAATTTTACCAAGGCTTGAATAAGCAAAGATGGTTTGGTCATAGTGGAGGCGAACTCATCGGCCTCAAATTCAAATTTTCGCTGAAAGAAGCTACCGATAGGTTGAAAGAAAGTGGTAAAAACGGGCGTAATTAAGATGAACAATAACAGCGCGATGGCGTCAGTAATCAAGACCATATCAAGCCCATCGAAGAACCACGTTTTTTGTTTTAACCAGCCTAGAATGGCAAAACCCGCCAAGGTGATAAAGGTGGATGCAATCATATGTTTAACAATGTGCTTACGCTTGAAGTGACCGAGTTCATGCGCGAGCACGGCCTCAATTTCATCCGCTTCAAGCGTATCGATGAGGGTATCAAAAAAGACGATGCGTTTGTTATTCCCCATACCAGTAAAGTAAGCGTTACCGTGCCCCGAGCGGCGCGAACCGTCCATCACAAAAATGCCTTTGCTACTAAATCCACAGCGGGTCATTAATGCAGTAATCCGCCGGTTCAAATCTTCGTCTTCCAAGGGCGTGAATTCGTTAAATAATGGCGCGATAACGGTAGGCATCAACCACGTCATGATAAAGGTGAACGCGATGGTTAATAGCCAGGCGTACAGCCACCAATAGTCACCCATTTCTCGCATCACCCAGAGCAACGCAAAGATTAAAGGCACGCCGATGATAAGAAGTAATAGAATTTGCAAAGTTTGGTCTTTGGCAAATTGTGAATAGCAGGTTCGGTTGAACCCAAAGGCTTGCTCAATCTTGAATGTTTGGTAAATGCTGATAGGCAGCTCAACCAAGTGAGAAATAAGAAAGACCGTCATGATGAGTGCTACACCCGCCCAAGTATCACTGGTAACGTATAACTGAGTTAGAGGAATTAAAGTATTAATTACACCGCCCAGGGTTAGCATAACGAGCAATGCTGCGCCAACGATGGTGCTTAAAGAGGCTATCTTGGTTTTAGCAAAGGTATAGTCAGCTGCTTTTTGATGTGCCTCCAAACTTATTTTGCCTTTGAAGGCCGCTGGCACTTCATCGCGATGAAAAAGAATGTGCGCCATTTGACGGCGATTCAACCATAATTTCAGGAAGAGCGAGGCGACGAGAAAAAATAAAAATACATAGGTAAATTCGTTCATGTGTTTTTTCGTGTGTTAGTGTTTGATTTTAGTGAGTTGAGTAATAAGGAGTTGTATTTAGTGTCTTTAGATAAACAAAATTTAATTTGGATTGACCTTGAAATGACGGGCTTAGATGCTGTCAACGATTCTATCATTGAAATCGCGACAGTTGTAACGGACAAAGAGCTTAATATTCTTGCGCAAGGCCCTGTTATTGCGGTGAACCAAACAAAACAAAAGATGGACGGGATGGATGCTTGGAATCAAAAGCACCACGGCCAATCGGGTTTAATAGAACGCGTTTTAAGCAGTCAGGCTGATGAACAGATGGCAGAGCAAGAAACCATTGAATTTCTTCAGCAGTGGGTGCCAGAAGGGGCATCCCCGATGTGTGGTAACAGCATTTGCCAAGATCGACGGTTTATGGCAAAAGATATGCCGGCACTAGAAGCGTTCTTTCACTATAGAAACTTAGATGTGAGCACTTTGAAAGAACTAGCCGTTCGTTGGTCGCCAGAAACATTAGCGGGGTTTAAAAAACACGGCACACACCAAGCGATGGATGACGTTCTGGAGTCCATCAATGAACTTAAATATTATCGCGAACACTTCATAAAGCTTTAATGCTCATTTGATGCTCGATAGCCCATTTAACGTGCTCTAAAATAATTGGGTGTTGGTCGTTTAATCGAGCTTTTAGGGCGTCTACTACTAATTGACTGTACGGTGCATTACCCAAACAGACGGCGATGTTGCGTATCCAGCTGGTGTGTCCAATACGCCGAATGGCCGAGCCCTCGGTCTTCTTTAAAAAGGTCATTTCATCCCATTTAAATAGCTCAATCAGAGTGGCGGTATCAAGTTGATGGCGAGGCAAAAAGTCGGGCTCTTCTGTCAATGTGGCAAAGCGGTTCCAAGGGCAAACTTGCTGGCAGTCGTCGCAGCCATAAACATGATTACCCATCAGTGGGCGCAATTCCTCAGGAATCGAGCCCTGTAGTTCGATGGTTAAGTACGAAATACAGCGCCTAGAATCAACGGTGTACGGCGCGACGATAGCGCCCGTCGGACAGATATCGATGCAATCATTGCACTGGCCACAATGCTCGGTAGCGGCCGAGTCAGTGGGTAAGGGTAAGTCGGTATACAGCTCACCGAGAAAAAACCAAGATCCTGCTGATTTGTTGATGAGGTTGCTGTGCTTGCCGATCCAACCAATGCCAGCTTTTTCAGCGAGCGCCTTTTCCATCACCGGCGCGCTATCGACAAAGGCCCGATAGCCGAACTCTCCAATAGAACTTTGTATTTTGTCTGCTAAGCGCTGTAGCTTTTTCCTCATTACTTTATGGTAATCGCGCCCCAGCGCGTAGCGAGAAATATACGCACTCGTGGGGTTTTCCATAACCTCATCGGTTTGCTCCATAGGTTCAGGTAAATAATCCATGCGGCAAGAGATAACACGAACGGTCCCCGCGATAAGTTGTTCGGGTCGTGTTCTTTTTTCTCCATGGTGTTGCATATACCCCATCTCACCGTGAAACCCCGCGTCTAACCAATGGCTCAATTGCACCTCGGCTTCGGATAAATCGGTATTAGTAATACCAACTTGCTGGAAGCCTAGTTCAAGCCCCCAGTCTTTTATATCACTTGCGAGTTGTTGTAAATCAGTGCCGTCTTTGCTCATGTGGGGTAGGATACCCGAAAAGATTACTTAGGGATTTTACGGTTCACTAAATTAAATGCGGATAAAAAACGAACAAAGCATGCTGGCGTTTGGTGGCCGTGTCGCGCGTACTATTATAGCGAGTGCTAAAAAGGGCGTAGTTGTCTATCTTTTGGGCGACCTAGGAGCAGGGAAAACAACGCTTGTAAGAGGTTTTTTACAAAGCTTAGGTCATAAGGGTGCTGTTAAAAGCCCGACCTATAATATTGTTGAGCCCTACTGCATTGATGGACAACAGATTTATCACTTTGATTTATACCGTTTGAACGATGCGGAAGAGCTCGAATACATAGGCATAAGAGATTATTTAAATGCCGATAGCATTTGTTTAATTGAGTGGCCTGAAAAGGGGCGAGGGGTATTACCCAGTGCTGATTTGAGTATTCAGATAGATATTAAAGGTAATGAGCGAACAATATCCACTTCTCTAAGCTTGTGACACGGTTATTCTCCGAGTTAAATAGTTAGATAAATTTGTTGACATACATATACTTATAGAATTATCCTCGAAAAAAATTTAGCTATGTTCTATTATAGTAATAGAAGAGGCTGAGATGATGATGTCAATAAATGCTAAAAAACATATAAAAACAGGGCTGATGAGGCTGTCTGCACTCATTTTGCTTTTGAGTAGTCAGTTCGTGCTCGCTGCCCCTGCGAATATTGACTCCCTGCGGTTTTGGACAGCACCAGACCATACGCGGCTTGTATTCGGAACGTCATCCCCTGTTGAACACAAAATCTTTATGTTGGCTAACCCCGCGCGTTTAGTTATTGATATAGAAGATTCCGGTTTTAAAGCAGATATTCCCGCTTTCTCATCAAATCATGCGCTGATTGACCGTGTAAGGCACGGCAAGCGTAATAAGGGTGGCTTGCGCGTAGTACTTGATTTAAAGCAAACGATTAAACCCAAGAGCTTTTTGTTAAAACCAAATTCGCAGTATGGCCACCGTTTGGTCGTTGACCTATTTCCCAAAAAACAAATTGTTATAGCTGAAACGCCTAAAAGCAATAGTGCTAATAAAAATACGCCGCCAAAAGTTGTGAAATCGACCAAAGCTGAGTCGACCAAGAAGAAGTGGGTGGTCGCAATTGATGCGGGGCATGGTGGAGAAGACCCGGGTGCAAAAGGGCATCGCGGGACTAAAGAAAAAGAGGTCGTTCTTTCAATCGCTAAAAAATTAGCGCAGCAAATTAACCAGCGAGACGACATGAAAGCTGTGCTTATCCGCTCTGGGGATTATTATGTTGGGCTGCGCCAGCGTATGGAAAAGGCGCGCCAAGCCCGTGCAGATCTTTTTATATCAATTCACGCGGACGCATTCAAAGACCAAAGGGCTAGAGGTTCTTCTGTCTATGTGCTATCTAACCGAGGTGCAAGTAGTGAAGCGGCGCGCTGGCTCGCAAAAGGCGAAAACGAGACCGACTTGGTGGGTGGCGTAAGCTTGGATGATAAAAGCGATGTATTGGCGTCTGTATTACTAGATTTGTCTCAAAACGCAACGAAGGATTCAAGCGCTTCAATTGCAGGCCATGTTCTTAGTAACTTAAAAAGTGTGGGCCACACGCATAAAAGGAAAGTCCAGCACGCTGGTTTTATCGTGCTTAAGTCGCCTGATATCCCGTCTATTTTGGTTGAAACAGCCTTTATTTCAAACAAAAATGAAGAGACTAAGCTACGCGACCCTAAGCACCAAACAAAAATTGCGAGGGCTATCCTAAAAGGAGTTAATAGTTACTTCTCCGGTCAAGCACCTTCCAGCGCAACGCTTGCACAAGTGCAAACGTATAAGATAAAAAAAGGCGATACCCTGTCAACCATAGCGCAACGTTATCAAGTTTCTATGCGGTCCATTAAAAAAGCTAACGCGATGAAAAGCAGTACTATCCGTTCAGGTCAAGTTATTCGAATACCGAGTTAGTTAGCGACTTAATCTAGCTTTATCCGTTACAATATTCTTTGGACTAACGGCGCTTCCATTTGAAAGGTCGTTTGAATTTCAATCGATGTTTTGCGGAATGCACGGCTATGGCGATAAAGCAGTTACCCCCTCAATTAGTTAATCAGATAGCCGCCGGTGAAGTTATCGAGCGCCCTGCATCGGCACTGAAAGAGTTGATTGAAAACTCTTTAGATGCGGGTGCAACACAGGTAGATATTGAAATAGAGGAAGGGGGCGTTCGTTCAATTAAGGTGCGTGATAACGGTTCGGGCATATTAAAAGGCGATATTGCACTTGCATTATTAAGACACGCAACCAGCAAAATTGCCTCGTTAGGCGATTTGGAATCGGTGCTGAGCTTTGGTTTTCGTGGTGAAGCCTTACCCAGTATGAGTTCTGTCTCACGGCTTGTCTTGACATCAAAAGTTGCGAGCGAAGACCATGCGTGGTCTGTACGGGGAGATGGTACAGAGGTCGATCTCGAGCCGATGCCAGCATCACACCCAGTGGGTACGACGGTTGAGCTAAGGGACCTTTTTTACAATACCCCCGCGCGTCGAAAGTTTCTAAAGACAGAAAAAACGGAGTTCAGCCATATCGAAACGGTCGTAAAGCGTATGGCGCTTAGCCAATTCGGCGTGGGCTTTAGTCTAGCGCATAATAAGCGACGCATTTTTACATTAGACGCTGCCGAATCGTTGGCCGATAGAGAGCACCGTGTATCGATGCTGTGTGGCGAAAACTTTATTGGAAATGCCTTAGCAATTGATATAGAGGCAGCCGGTTTAAGCTTAACCGGTTGGCTCGGTTCACCCACGTATTCACGCTCGCAAGCTGACATGCAATTTTTTTATGTTAATGGGCGTTTAATTCGCGATAAGTTGATTAATCACGCCGTTCGATTGGCTTTTCAAGATGTGCTATTCCATGGGCGCCACCCAGTGTACGCCTTATACCTTACGATGGATCCCCGCTTAGTTGATGTCAATGCACACCCTGCGAAACTCGAAGTGCGGTTTCGTGAGAGCAGAGCGGTACATGATTTTATTTTCCGACGTTTAAAACAAGTGTTAACCGACGTGCGGCCAGCCGTTCAGCAGACGTCGCCGTCTGTTCCGCAAGGCGGACTAACACAAGACGGGGAGTATAGGCCCAGTAATTTAGCCTATATTGATAGTCAGCAAGCTATTCCAATGCAGGTATCAGAAATAGCGCCTCGCTACCCTGTGGGCGGTGACCGGTCGGCTTACCAAAGTCAGTATTCTACTTCTCACGCGTCACACGGTGCTGCCGATTTTTCAATACCGAAAGGCCAAGATGTTCCTCCTTTAGGCTACGCTATAGCGCACTTGCACAATACTTATATTTTGGCGGAATCTGTAGAAGGTTTGGTTATTGTCGATACACACGCCGCGCATGAACGAATTCTGTATGAAAAATTAAAACAGCAGAGCTCAGCCGGAAAACTCGCAGAGCAGCCGATGTTGATTCCGCAAAAAATACACGTATCGAGCGCTGAAATGGCCATTTTTGAAGAACAGCAGCCTTTGTTGGCGGAGTTATCAATTGAGCTGAGTGCGGCAGGTCCAGAAACCTTGTTAGTCCGCTCTTTGCCGGTTTTATTGGCCACCCAGGACCCTGAGGAACTTATTCGAGATTTACTGCAAGATTTAGCGCAAACGGGCGCGAGCAAGGGTGTCGAAGAGGCGTGTAACGCCGTATTTTCAAGCATGGCTTGTCACGGTTCTGTTCGCGCAAATCGCCGCCTCACGATGGTCGAAATGAATGCGTTATTACGCGATATTGAAACAACAGAAAACAGTGGTCAGTGTAATCACGGTCGTCCGACGTGGACATTGCTGAACGTAAAGCAGCTCGATGGCTTGTTTTTACGTGGGCAATAGGGCCATCTGCACAATACGAACTTGATTAAATCGAATAAACCACCCGTTGTATTGTTAATGGGGCCAACGGCTTCGGGCAAAACCGTATTAGGTATTGAGCTTGCAAAAGCTTTCGATGGAGAAGTAATAAGCGTTGATTCGGCGCTGGTGTATCGAGGTATGGATATTGGAACCGCAAAACCAAATTTGGCTGAACGTGACGGAGTCGAGCACCATTTAATTGACATACTAGACCCTGCAGAGACATTTTCTGCTGGGGAGTTTCGTCGTCAAGCGTTACAACTTATTAATGAGATTACACGCCGAGGTAAATTGCCGATATTGGTCGGCGGTACGATGTTGTATTTTCATGTGTTGCAAGAAGGTTTAGCCGTATTGCCAGATGCAGATACAAGCATTCGCCAAGAAATAGAAGCTCAAGCAGAGGCAGAAGGCTGGGAGAGTGTGCACCGTCGGTTGAGTGAAGTTGACCCTGTTGCGGGCAAGCGTATCCACCCGCATGATACTCAGCGAATCCAGCGCGCGCTGGAAGTTTATTTGGTGTCTGGGTGTACCCAAACAGAATGGATTGAACAGCAAAAGGCATCAGAGCGGGAGTTTGAGGCGATAAAACTCGCAATTGCGCCGACTGAACGTTCAGAGCTACATAAGAAAATTGCCCAGCGTTTTGATCTGATGCTAGAGCAGGGTTTTATTGCAGAAGTCGAAGGCCTATATAGCCGTTCAGACCTTGACGCTTTTTTGCCATCAATGAGAGCGGTGGGTTACCGCCAAGCGTGGAGCTTTTTATCTGGAAACTATAATCAGGATGTTATGCGTGAGAAGGCGATTATTGCGACAAGGCAATTAGCAAAACGGCAATTCACTTGGTTAAGGGGTCAAGAAGATACCACATGGCTTCAGTCCGAAGACCCGCAAGCATTTGATAAAGCACGTAATAAAATAAAAAATTACCCCTAATGGCTTGAAAAATTGTGAGATAGTCACCATAACCAGTTTAACAGGCGGGCAGTTGTCACGTTAAACTACGCCTAAGCGGTGTGTTTGCATCGCAAATTACGTATGAAAATGTTGAAGATAACGGGTTTTCGTTAATAATAATAAAAGGAGCAAGGCATGTCAAAGAGCCATAATTTACAAGATTCGTTTTTAAATACACTTAGAAAAGAACACGTACCGGTCGCCATTTTTTTGGTCAACGGCATTAAACTACAAGGGCAGATTGATTCATTCGATCAGTATGTCGTTATTCTTAAAAATGCGGTCAACCAAATGGTCTACAAACACGCCATTTCAACCGTTGTGCCATCACGTGGTGTTAGCACACCACGCGCAGACGCTGAGGAATAATTCTTTATGGTAGGCAGATGATTTATTAATGGAGTTATTTGAACGCCCTGCTTTTGGTGAGAGAGCCGTCGTTGTTCATCTGTCTATCAATCATAGTTTCGAGCAAGAAGCGCTTGACGAGTTTGTGCAACTCGTTGAATCAGCAGGCGTTGAAGCGGTCACAACGATAACGGGTTCGCGTAAATCACCTGATGCCAGATTTTTCATAGGCAAGGGTAAACTCGAAGAAGTTCTAGGTGTTTTAAAAGCCGAGTGTGCTGATGTTGTGTTGTTTAATCATATACTTAGCCCAAGCCAGCAGCGCAATTTAGAAAAAGAACTCGAGGTGCGTGTTTTAGATCGATCTAGCCTAATTTTAGATATCTTCGCCCAACGGGCCCAGTCGTTTGAAGGTAAGTTGCAAGTCGAGCTGGCTCAGTTGCAACACTTATCCACGCGTCTAATTCGTGGTTGGACTCACTTAGAGCGTCAAAAAGGGGGTATCGGTCTACGTGGCCCAGGTGAAACCCAGCTCGAAACCGATAGACGTTTAATTGCACAGCGTATTCGGCAAATCAAAGCGCGTTTAGTAAAAGTGAGTAAGCAACGTGACCAAGGCAGGCGAAGCAGAAAACGTGCAGATGTGCCGACGGTTTCTTTAGTTGGCTATACCAACGCAGGAAAATCAACGTTGTTTAATGCCCTAACGCAGGCAAATATTTACGCAGCGGATCAACTCTTTGCGACACTCGATCCAACGTTAAGGCAAGTTAAATTGCCCGATTATGGAGAGCTAGTTATCGCCGATACAGTTGGTTTTATCCAAGATTTGCCGCACGAGCTGGTCGTAGCGTTTCGATCAACTCTGCAAGAAACAATAGAAGCTGACTTGTTGCTACACGTTGTCGATGCAAGCAGTTCGAATAGAAATGAACAGATTCATGAGGTAAACAAAGTTTTACGTGCAATCGGTGCGGATAAAATTCCGCATATCATGGTGTATAACAAAATTGATTTGCTGCCGTCTGTTGAACCCCGTATTGTTAAAGATGCAGTAGGTGAAATACAAGCTGTTTGGTTATCGGCTGAAAAAAAATTAGGCTTGGCAGAATTATTGAGCAGCCTTGCGACGAGTTGTCACCAAGAAACATCAAAACGCTGGGTAACGCTCAAGTCAAGCCAAGGCAAGTTAAGGGCTGAACTATTTTCAGCGGGTGAAGTCGTAAGTGAGGTCATTCAAGAAAATGGAGATTTTAAGATAGTGGTCAACCTATCGGATAGATATGCGCATTTATTGGATGAAGTGCAGTGATTTTTAATTTTTTTGTTTATCGCTATAGCCTTTTCTAGCTTGCGAAAAAATGCTTATCACCCTAAAATTACGTTTTAAATTGAGTTAAATTTCAAAAGAGGTTTTTATGTCCTGGGACGAATCAGATAAAGATAAAGATAAAGGCAAGAAAAAAGATCCGTGGAGTGGTCGCAAGCAAGAACAAAGGCCGCCAGATCTTGATGAAATGGTGCGAGCTATGCAGGAGAAACTCAGCGTTTTATTTGGCGGCGGCGCAAAAAACAGCAAGAACAATGGTTCATCAACACCCAGTGGCTCGTCAGGCATGAGGTTAGGGTTTTTGCTGATTGCTGCTTTAACACTTTGGGCAGCCTCAGGTATTTACATCGTTGATGAGGGTAATCGAGGTGTTATTTTACGCTTTGGTGAGTACCTAGAAACAACGATGCCGGGCCCACATTGGCGTTTACCGCGTCCGATCGATACCACTACCATCATTAATATCGATCAACAACGTTTTGTTGAAATCGGTTATCGTTCTGGCCGAGGTCAGCAGGCTGCAAGTGGAGTGAGCAAAGAAGCCTTAATGTTGACAGAAGATGAAAACATTATCGACGTACGTTTGGCCGTGCAATACAGGATTAAAGACGCGCAGGACTATATGTTTAATGTACGTGCGCCAGAAATGAGCCTGAAGTTAGCGACTGAAAGTGCCTTAAGAGCGGTTATCGGCAAAAGTAAAATGGACTTTGTACTGACTGAAGGGCGAAGTGACGTGGTCGCAAAAACGCGTTCAGAATTGCAAACCATGTTAGACGACTATGGTACGGGCATCGAAGTCACCTCAGTCAACTTAGTTGAAGCGCAGCCACCAGAAGAAGTTCAGGGTGCATTTTCTGACGCAATTAAAGCGAGGGAAGATGAGCAACGGTATATCAACGAGGCACAAGCTTATTCAAACGAAGTTATCCCTAAAGCACGGGGTGCAGCGTCTAGAATCGTGCAAAAAGCAGAAGCTTATGACTCTCGTGTTAGAGCTGAAGCCTCAGGTGATGCATCGCGATTCACCCAGTTGTTAAAAGAATATGAAGCGGCGCCTGTAGTGACGCGTAAGCGGCTTTACTTAGAAACCATGGAAAGTGTTTTGGGTAACAGTAATAAAGTCTTAATGGATGTAAAGGGGGGTAATAATTTAATGTACCTACCGATAGACAAATTAATTAACAAGTCCAAGACGGGCGGTGTTTCAACAGAGAGTGTTCCAGTTGAGCCTGTGCAGCAAGCTGGACAGTCGCCTACAAGCGACACTAGAGGTAGAGATGGGAGGAGAATATAATGATTAAGATACATCCAGCAATGATATTAGGGTTAGTCGTTACGTTGTTTATTGGTTCCATGTCTGTTTTCATGGTCGATGAACGTGAAAAAGCAATTGTCTTCCGTTTGGGTGAGATTGTTAGAAGTGACCTTGCGCCAGGCTTGTACTTCAAGTTTCCATTTATCAATAATGTACGTAAATATGACGGTAGAATTCAAACCTTGGATTCAGCACCAGAACGCTTTTTAACCAATGAAAAGAAAAACGTGATTGTCGATACCTACGTGAAATGGAGAATATCTGACGTGGGTAATTACTATCGTTCTGTGGGTGGTGACCCGCGTCAAGTCGATACGCGTCTTAACCAATTTGTAAAAGATGAGATTCGTGCGGCCTTTAGTAAGCAGACTATTAAACAGCTAATTTCAGTCGGGCGTGATGAAATCCGTGTTGGGCTGGTCGAAAACACCGATAAGCTTGGCAAAGCCTTGGGTATTGATATTATCGACGTGCGGATTAAGCGCATTGATTTACCGAGTGAGGTGAGCGCATCAGTTTTTAGGCGTATGGAGTCTGAAAGAGAACGTGTTGCGCGTGATTTTCGTTCGCGGGGCAAAGAAGCGGCTGAAAAAATTCGCGCCGATGCCGACAAGCAATCTGAAATCATTTTGGCTGATGCGTATAACGAATCGCAGCAACGCAGAGGTGCAGGTGATGCGGTTGCAGCAAAAACGTATGCGACGGCTTACAAGAGAAACAAAGAGTTTTTTGCTTTTTATCGGAGTTTGAACGCGTACCGTAAGAGTATGGGGAAGAACAACGACATTATTGTTTTAGAACCCGACTCCGATTTCTTCAAGTACTTTAAAAGTGAGCGTGGTCGGTAGGGTAATAAAGTTAAGTAGACACAGGTGGTGTGGAGTGATTTATTTGCAGCGATTGCCTTAGTGCTTGTCATTGAGGGTTTGTTGCCGTTTATCAGCCCAAGCTCAATGCGTGAAAACTATAAGCGAATCACAGAAATGAACGACCAAACCATTCGTATGGCAGGCCTTGTCAGTATGATAGGCGGTGTTTTATTATTAACTTGGGTGCGATAAAAAAAGCCGTGTCAGATATTAATAACTGGGTGTTACCAGAGGGTATTGAAGAGCTGTTGCCGGACGAAGCGTTGCGCCTGGAAAAAATACGCCGTGATTTAATTGATCTATTTGCAAGTTGGGGCTACCAGTTTGTTATTCCTCCCTTAATCGAGTTTTTGGATTCGTTGTTGGCGGGTACCAATAGCGAGTTAGCGCTTCAAACGTTTAAATTAACAGACCAAATTAGCGGTAAAACACTCGGTATACGCGCGGATATGACGCCGCAAATTGCACGTATGGCCGCGCACCACATCAAAAAATGTGATGCACCTGTTAGGCTTAGTTATTTAGGAACAGTCTTGCACGCACGCGGTGCGCAGATAGAAAAATCACGCAGCCCGATACAACTAGGTGCCGAGTTGTACGGTAGCCAACACATAAAAAGTGACGTAGAAATAATTCAATTGATGCTTGAAGTGCTTGCGGTTTCGGCCATTCAGCACGTGCATTTAGACTTGGGTCACGTTGGTGTTTATAGGGGGCTTGCCCAACAAGCAGGGCTTACCACTTCACAGGAAGGTGAGTTACTCGATGTATTGCAACGTAAATCCTCTGATGAGGTGGTCGAACTACTAGAAACTTATAAGTTAGATAAAAAGTGGGTTAATGTATTTGTTCAGTTATTGCAGCTAAATGGCGACGTCACGGTGCTAGAACAAGCGAAAAAGGTTCTAAAGTTAGGCGATGCATCTGTGCAGCAGGCGATTGAAGAGCTTCAAGAGATAGCCGCTCTTCTGCAGCAAAGCTACCCAAGTCTGCCATTATATTTTGATTTGGCAGAACTGCGTTGCTATCGCTATCAGACGGGCGTGGTATTTGCCGCTTTTGTCCCAGGTTTTGGTTCAGAGATTGCGAGAGGTGGACGTTACGATAACCTGATGATTGAACAAGGCGAGCAAGTTCGCTCGGCTACAGGTTTTAGTGCGGACCTAAAGGTACTTACTCGTTTAATGGCAGTGATACTAGATGAGCAAGCAAAGGAAATTATTTTGGCGCCAGACGTTTTAGATGAAAATTTACAAGGACTCATACGGGAGTTACGTACAGCCGGTAAAACGGTCATCATGCAGTTGCCAGACTCCTCAAAACAACCCAACCACACGGCACTAATCGCCAAAGTTAACGATAAATGGTCTGTTTCTTGATGTATTCATCACGCATTACTTAGAAATACCCGTAGCAAAACTAAATAGAAGAGATAATCATGGCAAAGAATGTTGTCGTCATCGGCACCCAATGGGGTGACGAAGGCAAAGGTAAGCTGGTCGACTTATTAACAGAAGACGTCGCAGCCGTTGTGCGCTTTCAAGGCGGACATAATGCGGGGCATACGCTGGTTATTGGCGACACTAAAACGGTATTACACCTCATCCCATCTGGAATATTACGCGAACACGTCGATTGCCTCATTGGTAACGGAGTCGTGCTGTCTGCTACGGCCTTGCTCGAAGAAATGAGCGTATTGGAAGAAGCGGGCGTAAACCTCTCTGGGCGTTTAAAAATAAGTGAGGCGTGCCCGTTAATATTACCCGTGCATGTTGGCTTAGACGTGGCGCGTGAAGCTGCTAGAGGCAATAAAGCCATCGGTACAACCGGGTGTGGTATTGGCCCAGCCTATGAAGATAAAGTAGCGCGAAGAGGCTTGCGTGCAGGAGATTTGCTTACGCCAGATACCTTGGCCGAAAAGTTAAAGGAATTGCTTGAGTATCACAACTTCACCTTAAAGAATTATTACAAAGCCGATAGCTACGACTTCAAGCAAGCCTTTGATGAATTGATGCGTCAAGCTGAAATCATCAAACCCATGCTGGTTGATGTGGCTGATGTGTTGCACGGCTTAAATAGCGAAGGCAAGAATATCCTTTTTGAAGGCGCACAAGGCGCGCTACTAGACATTGACCACGGAACGTATCCTTATGTAACCTCATCCAATACAACTGCTGGTAGCGCAGCCAGTGGTAGCGGACTGGGGCCGTGCGACATAGATTACGTGCTAGGTATCACCAAAGCCTATACCACGCGTGTGGGTAGCGGCCCGTTTCCAACGGAGCTCAATGATGGAATAGGGCAATACCTCGGCGAGAAAGGCCACGAGTTTGGCGCAACCACCGGTCGTCAACGCCGTTGCGGTTGGTTCGATGCCGTCTCCATGCGCCGTTCTGCGCGATTAAATAGTTTGTCAGGTATATGCTTAACCAAGTTAGACGTAATGGATGGCCTAGACGAAGTTAAGATTTGTATAGGCTATAAGCTCAACGGTGAAGTAGTCGACGTGCCGCCCATCGGTGCAGATAACTATGCGTTATGTGAGCCTGTATATGAAACTATGCCGGGTTGGAGCAAGAGTGGATTTACTGAAGGTGTGAAGTCTTTTAATCAACTGCCAGTTGAAGCTGTAAGCTACATTCACCGACTAGAACAGTTGGTTGAAGTCCCCGTGCACATTGTGTCTACTGGCGCAGAACGTATGGAGACCATTGTAATACAAGACCCTTTCTTATAAAGGGGACGCTACCCTATAAAGGGGACGCTACCCTTTGTTTAAAGATTCCTCTATGCTATGTAGTATGCCTAGATTAGCTCGCAGAGTATTTGCCGATATTCCACACCATATTACCCAGCGAGGTAATCGGCGTGAAGATGTGTTTTTTACAGATGAAGACTGGTTCTTTTATCTTGAGTTACTCACTCTTTACTGTAAAAAACATAATGTTTCAATTCTAGCCTACTGCTTGATGACAAATCATGTGCATCTGGTTTTAACACCCCGTTCTGAGAAGGGCTTACAGCAGGTATTAAAACCGTTACATATGCGATATTCCCAACATATCAATAAAATAAAAGGCTGGAAAGGCCATTTGTGGCAAGGGCGGTTTTTCTCCTCACCGCTAGATGATGCGTATACATGGTCAACTATTCGTTATGTAGAAAGAAATCCTGTTCAAGCAAGGATGATAATAAAATCAGAAAATTACCAATGGTCTAGTGCTGCCGCCCATTGTGGTTTGAAAAAATCGCCCATACTCTCAAAGTTACCTGATTCAATGAATGGTGTGCCCCAAGATGGTTGGTCTGAATGGCTGGCTTTGCCACAAGAGCGGAGTGTTGAAAGCATTATTGAACGGAATGTTGAAAAAGGCTTGCCTTGTGGTAGTGATGATTTTATTAGTCAATTAGAGTCCATATCGAAAAGTTCTCTTCGATTTAAACCACAAGGTCGGCCTTTTAAAAACAAAGAATAGCGTCCTCTTTAATCAATTGGAACGTAATTAGACAGGATGACGCTGTTATGGAAGGACATTATCAACACATCGAAACAACCATTAACCCAGCAGCTACAAAACAAAGGGTAGCGTCCCCTTTAAACGCACAAAACAAAGGGTAGCGTCCCCTTTAAACGCAAAACAAAGGGTAGCGTCCCCTTTAAACGTGAGTAACCAAAACAAAGGGTACCGTCCCCTTTAACTTCCCTCTAAGGGTACCGTCCCCTTTAACTTCCCTTTAACTGAAACCGTCCCCTTTAAACGTGTCCCTTTACTTTAACCCCAAAAAAAACCCTGCCGAAGCAGGGTTTTAATATCTATTTAAATAACTAGATTATGGTAAAGCGATGTTAATACCAGCGCCAACCATAAATTCATAATCTACTTGCGCCTCAAGCTGTAACTCAGTTACTGGCACTACATACGCTACAGCAGCATCTTGAATCTTAGGTAGGTCTACAGTCTCTTCTTCACCAAAAGCGTAAGCAGCGTACGCATCAATGCTTACAGCATCTGTAATTGCATAGCCTACACCAGCCGTAATAGTATGGTTCCAGATTACTGGAAGTAAAGTGGCTTGAGCGATTTTTACAATGTCATTGCCAAACGGGCCGCCGTCGCCAACAGGTAATGTACCTAAGCCAACAAGTGAGTCAAGAGTAGTATCTGGGTCACTGCGTAGGATGTCTTCTGCATAGCTATAACCTGCTCTAAATGACCAGTCACCTGTTTCATACTGAGCACCTAGCAAGAATAAAAACTGGTCGTCGTAAGCGTTTTCGTATGTCGCCGCGTCACTCCAGTTTTTCCACACAACATCAGCTTCAACTAATAAGCCTTGTGCAATTACATTATCAAACGCAACGCCAACAATAACTTCTGCTGGTTGAGCGACTGATAAATCTTGGTAATCAGGGCCAAACGCGCCTGACCCTAGTCCTGCTCCGTTTCCGCTTGGACCGTTTAAAGAAGTGTCTTGGTAGAGAATATTAGTAAAGTTATATTCATGTTTTGTCTTATATGCTGCACTTAACATAACGCCTTCTTGCACTTCATAAGTAGCGCCTAAACTACCACTAAAGCCGATATCATGTACTGATGAAGTTGTGCCGCCGAAATCATTTATACCAAGATTTGCTCCTATCGCAGGAAGTGGCCCAGGTCCATCTAAGTCAGTTGGGGCGTCAGAGCCTAATAATGCGGTAAGGCCTGCACCACCACCCGTTGGGCCAGTTGTACCAAGTTGTGCTAGTGCAAAACCAATTGTCACTGCACCACCTATAGACAATTTTTCGGTTGCTTGGTAAGCAGCCGCTAAATTAGCGTTGAAAGAAATAAGTTCAACATTCAATGGTATTGTAACAAGACCTGTACCAAGTAGGCTAATGGGGTCATCTCGGTAGTCTGCACCTAAACCAGCATCAACTTCTAAACCGGTACCTAAGACTAGGTTAGGAGAAACTTGTAGCGTTAAACCGAAATCAGGAACAATATAATTATCAGCATCACTTTTTGATGATGTAGATACACCGCCGCCCAGTGCTGCAATGGTTGAGCTTGTTTCTATGTCAATAGACTTAAGGCCAAGGTATGACGCACCAAAGTTCATATTAATGCCTTTAAACTGCGTCAACGTAGCTGGGTTACCAAACACGGCCGCTGATGCTTCTTGTGGCATTGTGTAGGCTGCGCCCGCCATGCCGCCTGCGCGTGCTTTTGCTGACAAGTTAAGATCAGTACCAGTGCTAATAGCCATAGCGCCAGTAGATGCAAGAAGAAGCCCTAAGCCTGCTGCTACTCCAAGTGATAAAGGTGTTTTACGTATTGTTTCCATTTTGGGTTCTCCCCTCTGTTAAAATTGTTTTAGCTTTATGTATAAAGTACTAATACTTTTGTGGAATTAGTATCATAAATATAGTTGATTGTTTGCTAAAAAGCAACATTTTATTGCTTTTATGTTGGCATTATTCTAATTGCTTGTTTTTTATGCTTATTCTGTTTCATATTCTGGTTTGTATTAGCTCTTTTTGGGTGTTTTATTAGCTTTATTTGGCATTTTGTTGTTTATTTTATGCAACGGTTGGGTTTTTGAGTTTTTACTCGATGTTTCCTGATGGCGTGTTGTATTATCTGCATCTATCTTTTGCTTTGTTTTTATAGGGGTATTTTTTGCAGGAAGTAACGATGGGTTCTTTGATTCTGGAGGGTGAGGCTTTGTTTAAATCGGCCAGTCTTTTTTATGGTCATGGAACAGAGTGTGCTTATGACGAGGCACTCTATATAGTATTGTCTATAACGGGTAATCTACCACTTGTTGATAATACTGTTTTTGGGCGCGTGGTTGACGAGGCTACGCAGCGGCGTATTCATATCCTTTTTCAACAACGCATTGAGGAGAAATTACCTGCCGCCTATCTTTTGGGCGAAGCTTGGTTTGCTGGCTTGCCTTTTTTTGTAGATGAAAGCGTATTAGTGCCGCGATCACCCTTTGCTGAGTTGATAGCTGATGGTTTTGCCCCTTGGGTTGAAAAGTCTAAAACAAAAACTATTCTAGACCTATGTACAGGGTCTGGCTGTATTGGGACTGCCTGTGCAGTGCAATTTCCAGAAGCAGAGGTGGATATAAGCGATATTTCTAAGACGGCATTGCGTGTTGCGAATAAAAATATTGTTAGACATGGGTTGGAATCACGCGTTAATGTAATCGAATCGGATTTATATGTAGGTCTTAGGGATAAGCAGTACGATTTTGGCTTATGCCGATGAGCATTTGACAGAGACGGGGGTACTTTATGTTGAAGTCGGCAATACCGCTGATACCTTGCAGACGTGCTACCCAAACGTGGAATTTTTATGGCAAGAGTTTGAACACGGCGGTGACGGGGTGTTTATGCTGACGAGAAAACAACTACAACAATATAAAAGCCAGTTTATGGTTAACGTGATTAAGTGAAAGCGATACAATAAAGCCATGTCTGGAAATTCTATTGGAAAATTATTTGCGGTGAGCTCTTTTGGCGAAAGCCACGGCCCGGCTATGGGCTGTGTTGTGGATGGCTGCCCACCGGGAATGGCGCTTTGTGAAGTTGATTTACAAGGTGATTTAGATTTACGCAAACCGGGTACGTCGCGCCATACCACGCAACGTAGAGAAGCCGATCAAGTTAAAATCCTCTCGGGTGTGTTTGAAGGCAAAACCACAGGAACGCCGATTGGTTTGATGATTGAAAATACCGATCAGCGTTCTAAAGACTATTCTAATATAAAAGATAGTTTTCGCCCGGGGCACGCCGATTACGTGTACCAACAGAAATACGGCCTCCGCGATTATCGCGGTGGTGGGCGTTCTTCTGCACGAGAAACGGCCATGCGCGTGGCAGCGGGGGGTATCGCCAAGAAATACCTGCGTGAAAAGCTGGGTATTGAGATTGCGGGCTATTTAGCGCAATTAGGGCCTATAACAATAGACCCGATTGATATGGGCGTGGTTCACGATAATGTGTTTTTCTGTCCTGATTTGAGTAAAATCACCGAATTAGAAGCGTATATGGATGCCTTAAGAAAATCGGGCGATTCAGTCGGTGCGCGGGTTAACGTGATGGCAACGGGTGTGCCGGTAGGTTTAGGCGAGCCTATATTTGATCGTTTGGACGCCGAGTTGGCGCACGCGCTGATGAGCATTAATGCGGTGAAGGGTGTTGAAATTGGCGGTGGCTTTTCCTGTGTAGAGGCAAAAGGTACTGAATTTCGCGATGAAATGACGCCAGAAGGGTTTTTGAGCAATAACGCGGGTGGTATTTTGGGTGGGATATCAACCGGTCAAGCCGTAACGGCGAGTATCGCCCTGAAAGCTACTTCTAGCCTGCGATTGCCGGGTCGTTCGGTTAATATTCATGGTGAACCTGAAGAGGTCATTACGAAAGGTCGCCATGATCCTTGTGTCGGCATTCGTGCAACGCCCATTGCTGAGGCGATGATGGCTATTGTCTTGATGGACCACGTTTTGCGGAATCGCGCGCAGAATGCGGAGGTTCGATCTGAAACTCCGATTATCCCTGCGGGTAAAAGCTAGTAAACTTAGCTAATCTTTTGCATTGAGCGGTTTTTCTGACGTTGTAACGCTCTGCTACTTATACACCTTAATATATACGATATAAATTATCTTGAAACTACCGTACTGGCGACTGTCGAATTTTTATTTTTTTTATTTTGCCTCATTGGGCGCGCTCATCCCTTATTTCGGTCTCTATTTAAAATCGAACGGCTATACAGCGTGGCACGTCGGCTTGGTTATCGCAGTCATTCAAGGTACAAAAATTATCGCGCCTTATTTGTGGGGGTGGTTGGCAGACCATAAACAACGACGCTTAGGTGTGATTCGCATGGCGGCGTTTTTTACTTTTATCGCCTTTGGTTTTGTAGCTCAGGCCGATAGCCTTACCGGTGTACTGCTGGCGTCGTTCGTGTTTAGCTTTTTTTGGAATGCGATGCTGCCACAGTTCGAAGCGCTGACGTTTTCTTTGTTAAAAGATCAGCCAAGCGACTATAGCCGTATAAGGTTATGGGGTTCGTTCGGTTTTGTGTTGGCGGTAACCGCGTGTGGCGCAGCGTTTGATGTAATAAGTGTGAATTATTTGCCGCTGGTTGTGGTGCTTATTTTGGCTTGTACTTGGGTTGCAAGCTTGCTGGTAACAGAGCCGTCAAATACTGGAAGTGCAACGCATGCAGGTAGTTTTAAGAGTGTTTTGTTTAAAAAACACGTCATTGCTTTTTTGCTCATTTGTTTTCTCGTCCAAATGTCGCACGGCCCGTATTATTCTTTTTTCTCAATCGCGTTGAATGATTTGGGCTACAGCGAGTTACAAATAGGACAGTTTTGGTCGTTAGGCGTGGTAGCAGAAATTGTACTGTTTATTTTTATAGGTGCGATGGCGCAGAAAATTGGCTTGCGCGCTATATTATTGGCGAGTATCTTGTTGACGATTGTGCGCTGGTTAATGCTCGCGTGGTTAGCTGACAGCTTTATTAGCTTAATCTTTGTACAGCTCTTGCACGCAGCATCGTTTGGTGCTTTTCATGTGGTCGCTATTCAGTTAATCCATCAGTATTTTTACGGTCAATTCCAAGGCCGAGGACAAGCTTTATATAGTAGCGTAGGCTATGGGGCAGGCGGGATGTGTGGAAGTTTAATTGCCGGTATGTTGTGGGACGAGGTAGGTGCGACATGGGTGTTCACGCTCGCGGCTGCCTTTAGTGGTTTAGCGTTCGTTATTGCTTGGTTATGGGTTGCGCGGGATCAAAAAAAGGTGGAGTTATCAGAGCGAGATTTCAATGCAGTGTAAAACAGTCGAAATGTTTAATAAGCACTTGATTTGTTGCTGAATAGTGTGTTCTATTGGAGTCTGTGCGATTTATGCATATATAAGACATATCATAATAATATAAATAGAGGAGGAAGGCATGTCATCAACAAGCCTGAAATTAGCAATAGGGGTTTTGTTCCTTAGTTATTCTGCTTTTACGCTAGCGTATGAAACAGGCACTGAATTAGTAGGCGCAAAACTTGAAGCATCACAAGCAGTATCAGTATCAAACAGCCGTAGTTCTGAAGCCGATAGTAGTATTTTGTATGTAAAAAACACTGATTTTAGAGTGGTTGAAAATATTGGTTTTTATATTCCAGATTTAACAGTAAAAATAGCCGCCAATGACAGCAGCATGCCTGTTGTTTTTGACGACCCAACGTCTTTCTCAATGACGCCACTTAATGGCTCTGTGGTGTTGGATGGCGCAAAACTTGAAGATTTGTTAAATAAACAAGTTTTTGCATTCAAAGGGGCGACGCTTAAAAAATTAACGGTTAAAACAGCTGATAAAGTGATGACCTTAGGTGGAGAAATGATACGTCGTGGTAAATGGGTTCCATTTTCCATGAAAGGTAATATTTCTCTACACGATGGACACATTTTAAAATATGTGCCTTGGTCAGTTATCGTTGACGGTGTGGATGCCACTAAGGTGTTGAAAGCGGCTAACGTTAATTTAGATGAACTGCTAACGGTAAAAGCTCCAGGTGCGAACTTAATTGGTAGCACAGTCGTATTAGATACACTGAAACTTTTCCCACCACCTGTACTGCACTTAAACATTTCTAGTGCTTCTATGGAAAAACGAGGACTGGTTTTAAACTTTAACAATGCGGGCGGCGATTCAGATCCTGCGACCATAACCGATAGCAATAGTTACATATTGATTAAAGGTGGTGACGTTAAGTTTATGAAAGCGATGCCTACAGATGCGAGAGTTCAAGTGATGAGCGAATCTACGGATGCTGATCTAATCTTTGACCTGTATAAATACAGAGACCAGCTTTCAGCCGGACACCTTAAATTTAAAGAAGATGGCGCGATTTTAGCCTACTTAAAAAACTAATAACGGTAAACAAACCGATTAGGAGCAATTAAAATGCATTATAAAAAAATTACAAAACTTGCGATGTGCTTACTGTTGGCTGCTGGAGTTTCTAGCAGTTTGATGGCGGCTACATTAATTGAAAAACAACAGCAAGAGCTCAAAGCAGCCCGTGCTCAATGGCAACAAAAGAATATTCCAGAGGGTATGCAGTCAGGTGATTTAAGAGCTATGAGTGAACGCGACTCGGGTGTCGAAAACGTTTCAATGCAAATTAAAAATGTAAACTTCGATGTAGTAGAAAACATCGGTTTTTATATTGAAGATTTGAACGTTACTCTAGAACCTAAAACGGCAGGCGATCCGATTGTCTTTGATGACGTTGAAAGTTTTACCATTAACGTCCACAGTGGTGCAGTTGTTTTAAGCTCACAAGTGATTACAGACTTGTTTAATCAACATATCTTAGATTACTGGCCTCGTCCACTTAATGACTTAACGATTACCGCTCAAGATGATTATCTTTTAGTAGAAGGTGGTTTGAGATTATGGAGCTGGCTCATTCCAGGTATTTGGTTGCCTGCTGAGTTAGGCGGTAAAATCGTGCTGAATGATGACAATAAACTTGTTTATGAAATTGACGACGTACACGTAATTGGTATTCCTCTGTTTGGCTTACTAAGTGCGTTATTCATTGATTTAGACTTGTTACTTTCTGTGGATAGAGAAGGCGCTGAGCTGGTTGATAACAATCTCGAATTGGATCATACGAAGGTATTCCCTCCACCTGCATTAGCAGGTAGATTGGCTTCTGCTACTTTGAACGAAGATGGGTTACGTTTAGTTTTCGCTGATAACGAAGCAGCTGAATTTTCTAAACCACCTGTTGCCTCAGATAGCTATATTTGGGCGCAGTCGGGTGACCCGCGTCTATTTGGCGTTGTTGTGAACAATGGCACGGTTCAAGTTATTGCGGATGACACCAGCAAACCACTACGTTTCAATTTGTACGATTACAGAAAACAAGTGGCTGCCGGCACTATTAAAATGGCTAAGAACGGTGATATTATTGCGACCGTTCCTTCAGCTGAGGGGCCTGACTTTAAAGCATCAAAATTTGTACCTTCATCAAGTGATGGCGGAGCTACAAAGTCAGCACCTGCTAAAGCGGCAGCACCAGCTGCTGGTTGTATAACTAGAGCAGGCTTTAATGTTTGTGAGGAGCCAAAGCCAGTAAAAGCTAAAGCACCCGTTGCTAAAAAGAAGGCCAAGCCACAAGTGAATAGCTTATCGACTGAAGAAAGAGCTTCAATGAAAAAGGATAAAGCAGGCACTTGCTATAACCGCGCAGGTTTCGAGACGGCTTGTCAGCAATAAAGTAAGAAAGTATTAAAAAAATGCCCCATTAGGGGCATTTTTTTTGCCTAATGAATTATTATGGTTGTTATAACTAAAATATTTACCGCGCATGCTTAAAGGCCAAACTAAAAAGAAGTTAACCGTTGCGATTTCATCGATGGCGCTGTTTGACTTAGTTGAATCAAATACCATTTTCGAGAATGAAGGTACGGAGGCTTACTGTGCTTATCAAATAGCCCGAGAAGATGAAACACTAGCACCGGGTGTGGCTTATTTGCTGGTTAAAAAACTATTGGGGATTAATGGCTTGTTATCAGAACCTTTAGTTGAAGTTATTTTATTATCGCGAAACAGTGCCGACACGGGGTTGAGAATCTTCAATTCTATCAAACAGCACCAGCTAGATATTAAGCGGGCAGCCTTCACGAGTGGACAGACGCCTTACGGTTATATTTCAGCTTTTGGTGCTGACTTGTTCTTATCGACCGACCCTGAAGATGTAAGAAAGGCGTTAGAGGCAGGTTATGCAAGTGCAACGATACTTTCTGGAAAAGGCGGCGAATCAATGGGCGATCAACTTCGTATTGCCTTTGACGGCGATGCGGTTATTTTTTCTGATGAATCGGAGCGTATTTACAAGGAAGAGGGCTTGGTAGCCTTTACTGAAAATGAGCGTCAGGCCGCAAAAGAGCCGCTCTCAGGTGGCCCATTTAAGCCTTTCCTTTCGGCCTTACATAATCTACAGAGCCACTTTACCGATAAAGATTCACCCGTTAGAACGGCTTTAGTGACTGCGCGTTCAGCCCCTGCTCACGAACGAGTCGTACGGACCTTACGTTCTTGGGATATACGTATTGATGAAGCTTTATTTCTAGGGGGTATGCCAAAAGGCGAATTTTTAAAATCATTCGGTGCGGATATTTTCTTTGACGATCAAACGAGCCATTGTGAGTCTGCTAGTGAGCACGTCGCAACGGGTCACGTACCGCATGGCGTAGCTAACGAGTAAGTGAGGCTATATGCTGGTGTTAACAAGGTTTTATGCCGCCTCCCGCTTTCTTCCTTAACTAACTTTGGAACTAAATAGCCGGGTAAAGCGCTTTGAACTTGTTCATAAAGGATATTAATTCTATCTATTTCAAGGTCAAAGTGTTGCGCCCCTTTGACTCTATCAAGTACGTGTAGATAGTATGGCGTAACCTTATAGTCAAATAACTTGTGACTAAGCTCAACGAGAGTTTCTGCGCTGTCGTTAACGCCTTTTAAGAGTACCGTTTGATTAAACAGGTGAGGTGTCGCTTCACTTAGCTTGTTAATCGCCCGGCAAACATCGATAGATAGCTCATTAGCGTGGTTTGCGTGTACAACGATAATAAGTTGCTGCCGGACTGCTTTAAGCAACGATACCAGTTCATCGGTTATTCGGCTTGGCAGCACAATAGGCAGGCGGCTATGTATGCGTATTCGTTTGATATGTTCAATATTCGCCAGTTGTTCAAAATAGCTTTTCAGTCGCTGGTCGCTCAATGTAAGTGGATCCCCGCCACTAAAAATTACCTCTGAAATGTCTGGGTTCTTGTTTAAATACGCCACTATGTCGGTAAATTGCGAGCGCAGTGCGCTGTTTTCAGAGTAGGGGAATGAGCGACGGAAACAGTAACGGCAATGGATAGCGCAAGCGCCCGTTGTTACTAGTAGTACGCGCCCGTGGTACTTATGAATAAGCCCAGGCAAAACACTCGCTTGTTCATCTCCAACAGGGTCAACGCTGTAGGCGGAACCGTTTTTTATTTCGCCAGGTGTGGGAAGTACCTGTCTAAGTAAGGGGTCATTCAGATCTGATTTTTTAATGCATTTTGCATAACTGAGTGTCACCAGAAGAGGAAAGTCATGGTTGGCTTTGTAATGGTTAGCCAAGTCATCAATTTCCAAATCTAAAAATGACAATAAATCATCTAATTGTGTAAATGCATTGGCTAATTCTTGTTGCCAAGTTTGGGGTGTGTAACTTTTTGCAACGAGTTCCATGCAAAGCATTATAATGGCTTTAACTAGGGAATGTCTTTGGCGTGTTACGACAAAACCGTATGTATTTTAACGCTAGAACTTAATTATTAAAGAGGGTTTAAATGGCAACATACAGTACCAATGAGTTTAAGGGTGGTTTGAAAATTATGCTAGATAGCGCGCCGTGCTCAATTATTGAGAATGAGTTTGTTAGGCCAGGTAAAGGCCCGGCTTTTAGTCGGGTTAAAATCAGAAATTTAAAAACAGGGCGTGTGATTGATCGAACATTCAAATCAGGCGAGACGGTTGAAGCTGCGGACGTTATGGAAACTGAAATGGCTTATCTATATGCAGACGGTGAGTTCTGGCACTTTATGAATGAAGAGAGTTATGAGCAATATGCAGCGGATGAAACGGCTGTGGGTGATGCGAGCAAGTGGTTAAAAGAGCAAGATAAATGTACAGTTACGCTTTGGAATGGCGCGCCATTGAGCGTGGATCCACCCAATTTTGTTGAGTTAAAAGTAGCCGATACCGACCCAGGTTTAAAGGGTGATACCTCAGGCGGTGGGGGTAAGCCCGCAACGATGGAAACCGGTGCGGTTGTGCGCGTTCCGTTGTTCGTTCAAATCGATGAAATGGTTAAAATTGATACCCGAACAGGCGAGTATGCGTCCCGCGTTAAAGGTTAGCGTTTAGTTGGCTAACACGGGCACAAACGATTGGCCGCCGACTTGTTCGGCGGCTTTGTTGCATAAGAGGGCAGAGCTCTATAAAACCATCAGGAGTTTTTTCGAACAACGCTCGGTGCTTGAAGTTGAAACGCCCATTCTGTCGCAGGCGACCAACGCTGACCCCAATTTAGCTAGTTTTCCAGTAGGTGACTCGCTTTACCTGCAAACGTCTCCAGAGTTTCCAATGAAGCGTTTGTTGGCTACGGGCTCTGGCTCAATTTATCAAATAACGAAGTCTTTTAGGCGCTCGGAAAGTGGGCGGTTTCATAACCCTGAATTTACTTTATTAGAGTGGTATCGCCTAGATTTTGGTGTACAACAGCTCATAGATGAGGTCGTTGATTTGTTGAAGCACTGTTTTAACCTTAGCTTAAACATTGAGGTTAATACGTATAGCGAACTCTTTTTTAATGCGACAGACATCGACCCACACACGGCGGGTGTTGATGAACTCCAACAGTACGCGTCCGATAAGGGGAGTCCGGAAGCGGTTACGATTTGTGGTAGGCGTCATTCAGATTGGCTGGATTACATCTTTAGCCAGTATATTCAGCCGACACTCGATAAGGATACGCTTTACTTTGTTACTGATTACCCCGCTTGTATGGCGATGCTAGCGAAGTTGTCGGATGAAGATATTCCAAAGGCAAAACGATTTGAAGTCTACTATCGCCAGCTTGAGCTAGCCAACGGCTACGAAGAATTAACAGATGCAAATATTCAACGTGCACGCTTTGAAGCGGATCAACTTTGCCGTAAAGGCCAAGGCTTAGAAGCGGTACCAATGGACCAGAGATTACTCGCCGCGTTGGAGCATGGCTTACCCAGCTGTTCGGGTGTCGCTCTTGGTTTAGATCGTTTATTGATGTCGATGACTAATGCATCATCAATCGATGAGGTTTTAAGCTTCCCTATCCAGCGCGCTTAAAACTGATATAGCGGAAGGGTATTATCTTCCGTTTCAATGAAACTTATGCCCTTGGGTATAATTGTTTGTCATGCGGTTTCGCGAGCAAGAGTAGGGCCAGTATAGCGCCCGTGAGCGCGAAGGCCATATCGGACTGGGTATCCCAGATATAGCCTTGCGTGCCTAAGAATGCTTCTGCGGCTTCCCCTGAGGCTAGTGCCGTCCACCACTCAATCAGCTCGTAAAATGCGCTAAAGCCCAAGCAGAAACAGATAATGAAAAAATTCATCCAACCGCGTGTCTTCATAACTGAACGGCGAAGCAGTATTTCTCTAGCGACAATAGCGGGTACAAAGCCTTGTGCAAAATGGCCGACTTTATCGTAGTTGTTACGCGTTGAGCCCATGGACTCTGCTATTTCATTAAACAGAGGGACTTCAGCGTAGGTGTAATGCCCGCCGACCATTAAGATAATGGCGTGAATTAAGATTAGGCAATAAGTGAGCGTGGTTAAAGGGAAAGATTTTTGTGTAATAGCCAGCGCCACAAAAGCGATTAGCGCAGGGGCGACCTCTAGCCACCAAGTAAAATCGTCTTTTGGGTTAATAGCAGACCACGTTAGTGCTGCAAAAAAGATTACTACCCAAGCAACGCAGAACCACGATGCCCCGAGTTGATTGAAGTGTTGATTAGCGTGTTGATCGGTCATATGAATATTATTTTGTTATCTTCCCAATAACCTGTCCGCGCTGAACGCTTTCACCAGGTATTAGCTTTTTTGCCCACTTAACCTTATCTTTACCAAACAAAAGAACAATGGTTGAGCCCATGTTGAAGCGCGCCATTTCCTCGTTCTTTTTGAACTTAAGTTTTTTATCTGTCATCTCCCAGCGGCGTATTTGGTTGTGACGAGGCGGCGTCACCTCACCGTGCCAAACTGTTTCAATGCTAGATACGAAAATCGCACCGACTATCACCATCGCCATCGGTCCTGCAGGGGTATCGAAGAAGGCAACCACGCGTTCATTTCTAGCAAACAACTCGTCAACCGCTCCAACGGTTGTTGGGTTAACACTATATAGGTCACCTGGTACATGAATCATGCTCGTTAACGTGCCGCCAATAGGAAAGTGGATGCGGTGATAATCTTTGGGTGATAAGTAAATCGTGGTGTAGTGCCCGCCTTCAAATTGCGCATCGTGCTGCTCTGAACCGAGCAGCGCAGACAAATTAAATGATTTTCCTTTGGCTTGAAATAGCTCGCTGTTAGAAATGACGCCAGCTTGGCTCACGGTTCCATCAACAGGGCAGGCTAGTGTAGTCCGGCCTTTCTCTAAGGGACGAGCATCGTCACGTAATACACGGGTAAAAAAAGCATTAAAGCTTTCGTAGGCTTCAGGATCCGGTTCTAGCGCCTCAGACATGTTAACGCGAAAACTTTTAACGAAGCTATTGATGACAAAATTCTTAAACCAGGGCGCTTCTATGCGGGCTAGTTTATGCATCAAGGCGGATAAGCCGTGTTGCGGTAACAGTTGTTGCAAAATGATGAAGAGTTTATCCATTTTATTATCCAAAGGTTGCTTTTTGTGCAGCGGGTAGAGCGACGCCCACTCTAATATTTGCGCCCATATCACTGAGTACGGATTCTAGTGAGGCTAGGCAAAACATAACGTTACGCGCGTTGGCTGAGTGTCCCATTAAACCGATACGCCATACTTTACCAGCCAATGAACCCAAACCGGCGCCAATCTCTAAATCATATTCGTGTAGTAAGCGTTTTCTAACGACAGCTTCGTCAATGCCTTCAGGAATGGTTACAGCGTTCAACTGGGGTAAACGCGAATTTTCAGGCACAATAAAATTGATACCCATAGCTTCTAAACCGGCTTTTAAGGCGTTGTGTAGACGCGTGTGACGCGTCCACGCGTTTTCTAGACCTTCTTCTTGCAACATCAATAATGACTCGTGAAGAGCGTATAGGCTATTAACCGGTGCAGTGTGATGGTACGACCGACCGCCGTCACTTCCCCAGTAGCCCATAACGAGGTTTAAATCTAAAAACCAACTTTGCACACGTTCTTTACGTTGTTTGATGCGCTCTTGTGCGCGTTCGCTAAAGCTAACGGGTGATAAGCCTGGTACACAGGATAAACATTTTTGCGTGCCAGAATAAATCGCATCGATACCCCAGTCGTCAACGCGCAACTCAGAACCGCCTACGGATGTCACGGCATCCACGAGCGATAAGCAATCGTATTGATGTGCCAAGGCGCAGAGAGTTTTTGCGTCGGAAAGTGCGCCAGTGGATGTTTCAGCGTGAACAAAGGCCAAGATGCTTGCCTCTGGATGTGCTTTTAGCGCACCTTCCACTTTTTGCGGGTCAACGGCTTTACCCCACTCGTCTTCAACCATAATGGCGGTTGCGCCACAACGTTCGACGTTTTCTTTCATACGCCCACCAAACACACCGTTTTGGCAAACAATCACGGTGTCGCCGGCTTCTAATAAGTTGGCAAAGCAGGTTTCCATGCCCGCAGAACCGGGTGCAGAAACAGGGAAAGTCAGTTGGTTGTCTGTTTGGAATGCGTATTGAAGTAGCGTTTTAACTTCATCCATCATCATGCCAAAACTTGGGTCTAAATGACCAATGGTTGGGCGAGCTAAAGCAGAGAGTACGCGCGGGTGTACGTCAGATGGGCCGGGGCCCATCAGGGTGCGAACAGGTGGGTTAAAGGTTGTGATTGTCATCTTCTTTATTATCCTTTGTTTTTAACCTTCGATTTTTTGACCAGCCATAAACATCCACGTTTCGATCACGGTGTCAGGGTTTAGCGAAACGCTTTCTATACCTTCTTCCATTAACCACTTTGCTAAATCAGGGTGGTCGGATGGGCCTTGGCCACAAATACCAATGTATTTGTTTTGTTTGCGGCAAGCTTGAATAGCCATAGAGAGTAGCTTTTTAATCGCAGGGTCTCGTTCGTCGAACAAGTGAGCGATGAGCGCGGAATCACGGTCAAGCCCAAGTGTTAATTGGGTTAAATCGTTTGAACCGATTGAGAAGCCATCAAAGTACTCTAAGAACTCTTCTGCCATCAATGCGTTAGACGGTAACTCACACATCATAATAAGTTTTAAGCCATTTTTACCGCTTTCAATGCCGTTGGCTTTGAGCAGTTCGGTCACTTGTCTGGCTTCATCTAATGTACGAACAAAAGGAATCATGATCCAGACATTGGTTAAGCCCATCTTATCGCGAACAAATTTAAGTGCTTCACATTCCATATCGAAACAATCGCGGAATGAATCAGAAATATAACGTGATGCGCCTCTAAAGCCAATCATTGGGTTTTCTTCTTCCGGCTCGTAACGCTCGCCACCAATTAAGTTAGCGTATTCGTTCGATTTGAAATCGGACAGTCGAACAATAACCGACTTAGGTGAAAACGCCGCCGCAATGGTTGAAACGCCTTCTACTAAACGCTTAATGTAGTAGTCTTTTGGGCTGCCATAGCATGAGATGCGTTTGCTAATGGTGTCCTGTAAGTTAGACGGTAACTTGTCAAACTCCAATAATGCTTTAGGGTGAATACCAATCATACGGTTGATGATGAACTCTAAACGTGCCAAGCCAACGCCTTCGTGCGGTAATGCGGCAAAGTCGAATGCACGGTCAGGGTTACCGACGTTCATCATCACTTTAACAGGAATTTCTGGCATTGAATCCAAGTTGATTTTATCAATTTTGAAATCAAGCAAACCTTCGTAAATAAAGCCAGTGTCGCCTTCGGCACATGACACGGTTACTTCTTGATCTTGCGTGATATGGTCGGTTGCATCGCCACAACCCACAACAGCAGGAATGCCGAGTTCACGAGCAATAATCGCAGCGTGGCATGTTCTGCCGCCACGGTTAGTAACGATAGCTGAAGCACGCTTCATGATGGGTTCCCAATCTGGATCGGTCATATCGGTAACCAGTACGTCGCCTTCTTGAACTTGGTCCATCTGAGCGATGCTGTCGATAACACGCGCAGGGCCTGAACCAATTTTTTGCCCAATACTACGGCCTTCAACCAATACACTGGCTGTTTCATTTAATGAATAACGCTCAATTTCTTTACCAGCGCGGCTTTGTACCGTTTCTGGACGCGCTTGAACGATGTAAAGCTGGCCATCTAAGCCATCTTTTGCCCACTCGATATCCATCGGGCGCTGGTAGTGTTTTTCAATGGTAATGGCGATTGCAGATAGCTTTTCAACCTCGGCATCGGTTAATGAATACACCACGCGTGTAGTCGGGTCGGTATCAATAACTTTAACGGGGTCTTTGGAGGAAGTATCATCGTTGTAAACCATTTTGATGAGTTTACTGCCTAGATTGCGTCGTAGAATGGCTGGTCTGCCTGCTTCAAGTGTTGGTTTATGTACGTAAAATTCATCGGGGTTTACTGCGCCTTGCACTACCATTTCGCCCAAGCCATAGCTGGATGTAATGAATACGGCATCGCGGAAACCTGATTCTGTATCGAGGGTAAACATAACGCCAGATGCGCTAATGTCGCTGCGTACCATGCGTTGTATACCCGCAGAAAGCGCCACGCCGCTATGTTCAAAGCCTTGGTGTACACGGTAAGAAATAGCGCGGTCGTTAAATAACGAGGCGAAGACTTCTTTAATTGAAAGCATAATGCTATCGATACCGTCGACGTTCAAGAAGGTTTCTTGTTGCCCAGCAAAAGATGCGTCGGGTAAGTCTTCCGCAGTAGCTGAGGAGCGCACAGCAACGGAAAACTCGCTTTTTGCATCTGCCTGCATTTTTGCATAAGCCGATTCAATAGCGTTAGTTAGCTCTGGTTGAAACGGCGTGTCGATAACCGATTGCCTAATTTCTTTACCCGCCGCGGCGAGGGCGTTTACATCGTCAACGTCTATCGCATCCAGCTTTTCGTTAATGCGGTCGTCTATCCCGCTTTGTGATAAAAAATCACGAAAGGCTTTAGCGGTTGTTGCAAAGCCGCCTGGAACATCGACACCCACAGAGGCTAAGTTGCTAATCATCTCGCCAAGAGAAGCATTTTTGCCGCCTACATGTTCAACGTCATCCATACCCGTTGAATCTAGCCAAACTACGTATTCTTCCAACTCGTTATCCTCTGTATAGTTTAAAATTAATTCACCATTTTACCAAAATAACTCACTTACATAAAATGAAAAATAGAACAATCTTTTTTGTCTCCGATAGAACAGCGATAACGTCCGAAACTTTAGGTAACAGCCTTTTGACACAGTTTGCTGGAGTGGAGCGAGAACGACACGTGATTCCATTTGTTGATACCGAAGCGCGGGCAACAGCATTGAAGGAAAGAATCAATAGTTCTTATGTCGTTAACGAGGGTAGACCACTTGTATTTAGTACGTTCACTAATGATGATTTGCGTGAAATTGTCGCCGAAAGCGACTGCATTTTTTATGATTTATTTAATGATTATATTTCCAGAATGGAGAATGATCTTCGACAAGAATCATCGCACGAGGTAGGCAAAAGCCACGGTTTAGTGGATAAGAACTCGTATGAATCACGCATTCGCGCGGTTAATTATGCTTTAGTAAATGACGATGGAGCACGTTTGGATCACTACCAACAAGCGGATGTGATTTTGGTGGGCGTATCGCGTACGGGTAAAACGCCAACCTCGTTATTTCTAGCGCTTCAATACGGTATTTTCACAGCGAACTTTCCGATTACAGATAGTGACTTGGATAATTGTAGTTTGCCGCGCGCTTTAAAAGCCTACAAAAAAAAGTTGTTCGGCTTAACAATTGGTGCTGAACAGCTCAGCCGTATTCGAGAAGAGCGTCGACCGGGCAGCCCTTATGCAACGTTACGAACTTGTCAGCGTGAAGTGTCACAAGTTGAAGAATTGTTTCAATTAGAAAATATTCCCTTCCTAAATGTAACGTCGATTTCGATTGAAGAAATTGCAGCGCAAATACGCTTAACTAGAGAGCTCGATACAAAGCAATTTTAGACTTGAACGTGGTGGGTATTTACGGGTCTTACGTGGAACGAAAGATTTAACCTTGCCAGTTTAATGATTAACTCTTATCATCACGCGCTTTAAAATGACGTATTTGGCCTAGGAGTTTTCAATTGGAACAAAATGTTTTTCAACCAGGTCAGCGCTGGATCAGCCATTTCGAAACCGAGTTAGGTCTAGGTTCAGTTGAAAAAATTGAAGGCCGACAGGTCACTGTTTTTTTCCCTGCCGTTGATGACGAGCGCGTTTACGCGCTTGATAATGCGCCACTAAGCCGTGTTATTTACGACGTTACAGACACGATACGAAATACCGAAGGGGATCAGATGCAGGTCGTGCAGGTGCAAGACCATAACGGTTGCGTCATTTATTTATGTCGTGATGAGCAAGAAAACGAAGTGGTTTTGCACGAGCTCGATATCGACGCGCTCGGTATTTTCAATAAACCGCAAGGGCGTCTGTTTACTGGACAGGTGGATAAAAATAAACTTTTTGAGCTTCGCATTGCTACCTTAGACCACCAACGCAAACTCGACCAGTTTGCTTATTTTGGATTGTCGGGGCCTCGTGTGCAGGTGCTACCGCATCAATTTTATATAGCGGACCAAGTTACTAAACGCCAAGCGCCACGCGTGTTGCTTGCTGATGAGGTGGGTTTGGGTAAAACCATAGAGGCCGGTTTAATTCTACACCAGCAGTTATTAACCGGTTCTGTTGAACGCGTGTTGATTGTCGTTCCTGATGCCTTAATCCATCAGTGGCTCGTCGAATTACTGCGTCGCTTCAATTTATCCTTCACCATTTTGGACCACGAGCGCTGTGATGCGATTCGTGCAGAAGGTGATATTAATCCATTTGAAACAGCTCAACTGGTGTTGTGCCAAGAGTCTTTTTTAACTCAGCAAGTCGAATTTCATGAATTGGCAAGCGAGGCGAGATGGGACCTGTTGATTGTTGATGAGGCGCATCACCTTTATTGGAGCGAAGATCATGTGAGTGCTGAGTATCAATGTGTTGAAACGCTGGCACGACAAATCAAAGGTTTATTGCTATTAACGGCAACGCCTGAGCAACTCGGTGTTGCGAGCCATTTTGCACGATTACGCTTGTTGGATCCAGATCGCTATTATGACTTGAAGGTTTTTCGTGGTGAGCAGGCAGGTTATCAGGCGGTTAATGGTTTGATTAAACAAATTATGGCGGCTGATTCTATGCAAGAACTTTGTGATGATGAAGCTCTTAAAGAAACATTAGACGAGCGCCTTGGAACAGATTTTCTTCAAGCGGAAGACGTCTCAATTGACGCAGTTGTTAGTGCATTACTAGACCGTTACGGAACGGGCCGAGTGCTCTATCGCAACACACGCGATACGGTTGAAGGCTTCTCTGACCGTCAACTACATACCTACCCATTAACGGTAGCTGAGAATGAAGATGCGGGTGATGTATTGGATGTGCAGGTTTCGTTACACCCAGAATTACAAGCGGGTGATGGCTGGGCGGAACATGACCCACGCGTCAAATGGTTGTGCGATTGGCTAGCAGAGCATAAGGGTAAAAAAGTTCTGTTGATCTGCGCGTTGCAGAAAACGGCTGAGCAATTACACGAGTTTTTGAAACTTAAAAGTGTTTTTAAATCAGCAGTTTTTCATGAGGAAATGAGTTTAATTGAGCGAGATAGGGCAGCCGCTTATTTCGCAGGTGATGAAGAGGGCGCGCAAATATTAGTGTGTTCCGAAATTGGCAGTGAAGGGCGTAACTTCCAGTTTTCTCACCACCTCGTTTTATTTGATTTGCCGCTTAACCCAGATTTATTGGAGCAGCGTATTGGGCGACTAGACCGCATTGGGCAAACGGACACCGTTAATTTGCACGTGCCGTTTATTGAAAATTCGCCGCAACATCGGTTATTACGATGGTTTGACGAAGGCCTCAATGCCTTTTCTCACGTGTGTTCAACCGGACATTTTGTGTATTCATCAGTAAAAATAGAGCTTAAGCCAGCTCTTGTACGGCTGGCTAACGATGAGGCATTTGAGAAGTTAATAGCCCACACGCGTCAATTAGCCGAAGCCAGTTTGCAAGAGATGCGTGACGGACGTGACTTAATGTTGGAGCTCAATTCGTGTCGTAAGGACGAAGCGCAGAAAATTGTAGATGAAGTCGTGTTGTCTTCCAGTCACCTTGAGCTATCTAAATATATGGAGCAAGTGTTTGAGCAATATGGGGTGGAGCAGCAATACCATAGCGAAGATTGCGTGGTGATAAAACCCACCGACCATATGCAAAAAGAACGTTTCCCTGGATTAGGTGAAGACGGGCTTACGGCCACTTATAATCGCAAAGTGGCGTTATCTCGAGAGGATTTTCACTTTCTAACGTGGGAACACCCAATGGTCGTTGGCGCGATGGATCAAATCATCAACAGTGAATTTGGTAACGCTACGTTTAATACGATTAAGTTGTCGCCTGTGCCCGCTGGAACGCTCATATTAGAAGCTATTTATACAGTGCATTGCCCTGCGCCTAGACGGTTGCAACTACAACGTTATTTGCCGCACACGGTACAACGGATTGTTGTGGGTAGTAATGGCTTGGATATGACGAAAATAGCAAAAGCGGAGCATATTAGTGCGCGCTTGACGCGGGTTAAGAAAGGCGTGGCGCAAAACATTATTCAGCACGGTAAAGAATCTATCAAATCGCTGATTGAACGCTCAGAAGAATTGGTTAAGCCGTATCAAGAAGCGCTAATAGAAGAGACCGTAAGCACGATGCAGCAGCAAGAAGACGATAAGCTGAACCGCCTTAAGGCGATGGCAAAAGTGAATCCGAATATCCGTGAAGACGAAATTCAATTGCAGCAGAAAATGAAAGAGCAGTTGTTAACCCATTTAAAACGAGCGGTATTTAAACTCGATGCAATTCGGGTGTCGCTCGTGAGTGATTAGTCCTTAGGCGGCTTGTTTTCTAAGAAACACCCAGTCGCTATCGGTCGATTGTTCGGCTGAGAAAACATAGCCGTTGGTATCGAAGGCTTTGATATCTTCAGGGTTTTCTATGCGGTTTTTAATAATATAAGCCGACATCATGCCGCGCGCTTTTTTTGCGTAAAAACTGATGACTTTATACTTGTCGTTTTTCCAGTCTTTAAATACGGGTGTAATCACGCCTGCTTTCAGATGCCTAGCTTTAATTGACTTAAAGTATTCATTCGACGCGAGGTTAATGAGCACGGGGCTTTCTTGGCTAGCCATTTCCTCATTGATTTTGTCGGTAATCTTATGGCCCCAAAATTCGTATAGATTCTTGCCGCGCTGGTTATTGAAGCGCGAGCCCATTTCCAGTCGGTAGGGTTGAATTAAGTCCAAAGGGTTTAGCAAGCCGTATAAGCCAGACAGTATGCGTAAGTGTTCATTTGCCCAGCCCAAGTCTTTTTCGGACAAGGAGTCGGCGGATAAACCCTCATACACATCGCCTTTAAATGCGAGTAACGCTTGCTTGCTGTTTTCGGGAGTGAAAGGTAATTGCCATTCAATAAATCGGTTGCTGTTTAAAACGGCTAGTTTTTCACTGATGCTCATAAGTGAAGAGATATCGGCGGGCGAGAGCAGCTTTAACTGTTCAATAAGCTCTTCAGACTCTTTAAGAAACGCAGGCTGTGTGGACAAAGCCGTTTTAGCAGGGGTCTCAAAGTCTAGTGTTTTGGCGGGCGATATGACAAGCAGCATGATGAATTCGTTTGTTTGGTTAGATTTTATTATACGATTTTATTAAGACGATAGCTAAACAACTGTTTTTTCGAGTAACGTATTTAGTAGGGTGATTGAGCGCGCCAAGCGATATAATTCAGTTCTCTTAATAAAGATGGTTGGCTTGTGACGAATAACGATATTTTACGACGTGTACGCTTTATTTTTGATTTTAATGACGCGAAGGTGATAGGTGTTTTTGCTCAAGCTGATTGTCAGGTAACGCGTGAGGACGTGAGTAGTTGGTTAAAGAAAGATGAAGATCCAGACTATAAAAGTTGTTCAGATAGTCAAATAGCAACCTTCTTAAACGGCCTTATTAATGATAAGCGTGGAAAAAAAGAAGGCGCACAGCCCGAGCCGGAAAAGAAAATAAATAACAATATTGTTCTTAGGAAACTAAAAATCGCCTTAAATTTACATAACGATGAATTGTTACGATTGATGAAAGACGGTGGGCTTAATATTAGTAGCCATGAGCTCAGCGCTTTTTTCCGAAGAATAGGGCATAAGCACTACCGTGTATGTAAAGACCAAGTGCTACGCAATTTTTTACGCGGTTTGCAGTATCGGCATCGGCCTGAAACGAAAAGAGACGAAATCGATAATGAAGGCGGCACTTAAGAAATAATTGTTTGAATATTAGACGAGCGATGCTTGATAAAATGCTTTTTCCTTCAAGTCGCTTATCGTACATGTATGCGTTTATAAAGGCTTTCTAAAGCTTTGTTTGTCACTGAAATATTGAATTTTGGCTCTAAAGTCTAAAAATGGAGAGTATTGACAAAACGGTCAATTTTATCTATATTGCACTGCATTATAAATTTAATTTCAATCATACTTACATAAAGGAAAGAAATGTCTCAAACAGTTGCTTTAGTTACGGGTGGTCTAGGTGGGATCGGTACCGAAATTTCTAGAAAATTAGTTGAACAGGGTTACTTAGTTGTAGCTACCACGTTTAACAAAGAAATTGAAAAGGCCGATGAATGGCAGCTAGTACAAAAAGAAGCGGGTTTTGATTTGTTGGTTGAAGAAGCCGACGTAACCAGTTTTGAAGCCTGCGCTGACATGGTTGGCCGTATTGAAAAGAACGTTGGACCGATTGAAGTTCTTGTTAACTGCGCGGGCATTACACGCGATTCATTTTTGAAAAATATGGATGAACCGATGTGGGACGCTGTTTTGTCGACAAATTTAGACGGCGTGTTCAATATGACAAAAAACGTGTTGGATTTCATGTTAACCAGAACACATGGTCGTATTATCAATATTTCGTCTGTAAATGGTCAGCGTGGTCAGTTTGGGCAAACCAACTACTCTGCTGCTAAAGCGGGTATGCATGGTTTTACTATGGCTTTATCTCAAGAAGTTGCGCGTAAAGGCATCACGGTAAATTCGATTAGCCCAGGCTACATTGCTACCCAAATGGTTATGAAGATTGATGAAGAGATTCGAAATGACCTAGTCGCTCAGATTCCTATGCAGCGTATGGGTGAGCCAGCGGAAATTGCGAATGTTGTAAATTTCCTCGCATCAAGCGATGCGGGATATATTACGGGTGCCAATATCCCTGTAAACGGAGGCTTGTTTACTAGCTTTTAAGCTAGACAAGTTACATGAATAAAACGAATACTGTACGGAGAATGCTATGAATGATGATATGAAAAAGCAGTGGGAAGAGTTAAGTGGGAAAGCGAATGAAGCGTTAAAGAAAATTCACCAGCTAAACACGGAGTCAATTAAGAAAATGACCAAATTGCAAATGGAAATGGTTTCTAATTGTATCGAAGGAGGCATGGAGAAAGCACGCAACCTCAGCAAGACGACGTCATTGTCTGAAATCATCGACCTTCAATCAGGTTTGTATAAACAGCTGAGTGAAAAAGTGATGGAGGGTGCGCAAAGCTCAGTTAAGGTTGCGATGGAAACGAAAGAAGCCATGAGCGCGTTAATAAAAGAAGGTTTTGCTGAAATGCCAAGCATGGTTGAGAAGCCAGTTGCCGAGAAAACTGCAGCCAAGAAAGCAGCGCCTAAGCCTGAAGCCAAGAAAGCAGCGCCTAAGCCTGAAGCCAAGAAAGCAGCGCCTAAGCCTGAAGCTAAGAAAGCAGCGCCTAAGCCTGAAGCCAAGAAAGCAGCGCCTAAGCCTGAAGCTAAGAAAGCAGCGCCTAAGCCTGAAGCTAAGAAAGCAGCGCCTAAGCCTGAAGCTAAGAAAGCAGCG
>LWTN01000244.1 GCA_002101225.1 Cycloclasticus sp. symbiont of Poecilosclerida sp. M
ATCAATAGCGTTATTCATTCTGATGGTTGGCGCGGTTATAATGGACTTGTCGATTTTGGTTACAAGAAGCATTTTAGAGTGCATCATAGCCAAAATGAGTTTGTTAGAGGCACGAGCCATATCAATGGAATTGAGTCGTTTTGGGGTTATGCTAAAATACGACTGGTGAAGTTTAAAGGAATGGATAAAGGTTTGTTCAATTTGCACCTTAAAGAGTGTGAGTTTAGATTTAATAATCGAGAGCAAGATAGATACAATATTTTACTCAAAATGTTCAGAAAAGAGCCGCTTAACTTGTCATGACCCTAATATTTTATTAACGTTTGATAAGGTTAATGCGTTGATAGGTCAAGACGCTGTCATTCCGGTTGGTGCGCGCCCAGTCATGCAGCACAAAAAATTACATATAAAAAGTGCAGTTTCCCTGCCAGCAGAGAAAACTTTTGTTAGGTCAGGCCGGTCGAATGTTGTTGCATCTGTTTTACAAATTCGAGAGCTTATAAACAATGCCGGAATTAAAGCAGACTCCCATATTGTTGTTTATGGAGATAAAAACTTTTTGCACACGGCAAGATTATTTTGGTTGTTAGAGACCTTTGGGTAAAAAAAGTGTCAATGATGAACGGTCGGCTAACTGAGTGGATTAAGCTTGATTATAAGACTGATAGCGGTATTCAAGAAGTTAAAAAGTCGAAATTAATACCCCGGCTGAGTGAAGAAAAGCTGGCGCGAATGTTATCGGTTTTTGCTGCGATAAAAGATGAACAGAAAATTTTGGTGGATATTAGGGCAGAGCAAGAATATATAGGAAAGGAATCTCAAATAGAGGTTTATGGGCACATTCCTTCAGCAATAAATATCCCTTGGACAAAAAACTTAACAGCCGGCTTCAAAAAATTTAGACCAGCAAATGAATTGAAAACATTATATGCGGACTTGGATCCAGCTAAAGAAATTACAGTTTATTGTAACCGAGGGACAGAGATTGGGGTGAGTTACGTCGTTTTGCGTACACTAAGGAGTAAGGTTAGATCTTATGATGGCTCGTGGTTTGAGTGGAGCCTTAATAAAGAGTTGCCGATTGTTAATGAAAGCAAGTAATTAGCTGTTTATGCATATACGTTTTAGGTTAACTCAGCTTCCAATACGCATTCATTTCGTGTTTTTGATGGTGTTGTTGGCGGTATCTCTTGCCTTATCATCTTCTTTTTTGGTTTTTGTAATTAAAAAAGAGGAATACAAGCAGATGCCTGTAAAAGAGGTAGATATGATTAGCCGAGCGCTTGAGTACGATTACGCCTCGTTGTTGCTAATGGGTTTACCCAGTTCGAGCTTTGAAGTATCCAACAAGTGGAAAGCGTTTCCAATGCTAAGACGTGCTGTATTGGAGGATACAACAGGTGATGTAGTGCTTTACTTTTCTAGAAATGCGCTTAATGAAGGTGCTATTGATACTCAAGCACTTAAGCTAGATAGTGTTCTTGACGGTGATGTACTCTTGATGCGTGACGTTATGTTTGAGGGGAAGCATGTTGGTCAAGCGAAATATATTATTTCAAATAAGGGTTCCGCAATATTAATAGATCAATTAGCGGATGTGTTGCTTTTAATGATTCCAGTTATAGTTTTAGTTGCATTTCTTATGTCACTGTTCTTGCAGCATATTTTGCTTCGCCCGTTTGATAAATTAATGGCCGCAATTACTTCGGTTACACAAGACCAAATTCACGCAGATAGAATTAAAGTAGACAACGAAGATAAGAGTGAGTTTGGCTTGTTTGCCAAGAGTTTTAACGGCTTACTCAAGCGCATTCAGATCACTTTTGCAGACGTGAAAAAATCAAAAGCACACACCCAACGACTTGCTTATTATGATGTGTTAACAGGGTTGCCCAATAGACGAATGTACGCTGAACATATTGAATCAGTTTTGGAGGCAACAAAAGGTAAAGATCGTTATGGGGCAATGTTGTTTATAGATTTGGATTACTTTAAGAATTTAAATGATTCAAGGGGACACGCGGCAGGTGATTACTTGTTAAAGCAAGTTGCTGAAAGATTGCAGGCGGTTTTTAGGGCTGACGATATGATAGCGAGGTTAGGTGGGGATGAGTTTATCGTTATTTTAGATAATTCTGAGAAATCACGGCAACAACTTATAAATAAGGTTCTTGCTTTGCTCGCAAAACTACGAGAAAAAATGAGCGAGCGTTTTATCATTTTTGACGAGAGCTATCAGCTCACAATTAGTGTCGGAATTTCAACTTTTTCTGGCATTGATAGTTCGCCAGAAGAAATTATGAGTCAAGCAGATAGGGCCATGTACCACGCGAAGGACAGCGGTCGGGATGGGCATCAGTTTTATAGGCCCAGCATGAAAAAGCTAGCAGACGAAAGGGTGTTGTTGGAAAAAGAACTGCGTAAGGTGGTGGAAAAAAATGAGTTGGAGTTGTTTTATCAACCCCAAGTTGATGAGCAAGGTGAAGTGGTCGGTGCGGAAGGTTTGTTGAGATGGAAGCGGTGTGAGGATTTGATTTCACCTACCCATTTTATTTCAGTAGCGGAGCAAACAGGTCTTATTGTCCCGATAGGTGAGTGGATCCTAAAGACTGGGTTTGAACGATTAAAAGCGTGGCAAGAAAAAGGCCTTTCTCAGAATTTCTTTTTAGCGCTTAACATCAGCCAATTTCAGTTTCGACAAGATAACTTTGTGACGCGCGTGCGTGAATTGATAAAAGAAACAGGGGTTAATGTTAAACAGCTTAAATTTGAGGTGACGGAAAGCCTTCTGATTAGCAACCTTGACGACACCATTGAGAAAATGAAAGAGTTGTCTAGCTTGGGAATTCGCTTATCAATGGATGATTTTGGCACGGGGTATTCATCATTGTTATATCTTAAAAAACTACCCATTGATGAATTGAAAATTGATCAAGCATTTGTTTGCGATTTGAATGTTGATGAAGCGAGTGATGGTTTAGCCGAGGCTATTATTTCAATGGCAAAACACCTTAATTTAAGTGTCGTTGCAGAAGGCGTTGAAACTGAGGGCCAGTTGTTATTTTTACGTAAACACGGTTGCCATGTTTTCCAAGGGTTCTACTTTTATAAGCCAATGCCATTAGCTGAAATTGAATCTTTAATATTGTAGAAAGCTTACTTAGGGATGAGTTTTTTCTTTTTTATAATCCAAAACAGTAAAGCGATTACGATAAAAAGGCCCAGCCCAACGGGCCAACGGGTTACCCACCCATCGGGGGCGTTTGATATGGCTGAAGCGAAAATAAGCCCAGGGAATAAATAGGCGGGAGCCCATAAAATAGAAGCGATGATATTGATAGGTATGTATTGTTTTAGTGGCATATCAAGAATGCCAGCTATTAATGGGATGATGGCGCGGATGGGACCCACGAATCGGCCAATCAAGATGCTGAATACACCGTACTTTTCAAAAAACTGATGGCCTCGGGTAAACAGGTGCTGGTATTTTTTAAGAAAACTGACGTGATAAATGCGCTCTTTGTAGTGCCAGCCCAGAGCAAAACTAAGTCCGTCGCCAAACGATGCACCAGCGGCGGCCCATAAGGTTGTAGCGATGAGATCCAATGCTCCGTTACTAATGAGCACACCAATGGCAAACATAATAGCTACACCAGGAACAATAATGCCGATGATGGCGAGAGACTCAATCATAGCGACCAGAAAAACAATTGCTCCGGCCCAGTTCGGGTAATCGGAGATCAAGTTAGTGATAGTGTTAAGTAAGTCTGTAAGCATTATAAGAGCTTAGGCTAATCCTCTTTGTTGCGCATAAAGTCGGCAGTATTAAAAAAAGCTTGCATCAGTTCGTCGTGCATCGGCTTTTCAATAGCCATTTTATTTAGGGCACTATCCATGCAGGCGAGCCACTCATCACGTTCTTTTATACCAACTGAAAAAGGCAGATGTCTTGCGCGTAAGCGGGGCTGCCCGTGTTTCTTAATGTAAAGCGAGGGACCGCCTAACCAGCCGCTTAGAAATAAAAATAATTTTTCTTTGGTCTCGGCTAAATCCGCGGCGTGCATATTACGGATAGTTTTAGCTTCAGGCATGCTGTCCATAGCACCGTAGAAATAATCAACTAATTGGTGGACACCTTGTTCGCCACCCAACTTAATATATTGGGTAGCCTTATAGGTTTTTCCCGCTATAGGCTCTATTTTTTCAGTGGGCATCAGAAGGATTTTTCAAAGGCACATTTTGCTGCAGCTAAGGTCTTGTTGATATCTTCATCTGTATGCGCCGCAGAAACAAACCCTGCCTCGAAAGCCGAAGGCGCCAGGTACACACCTTGTTCCAACATAGCGTGAAAGAACCGTTTGAAGCGTTCTTGATCGCATTGCATTACTTGTTCGAAGCAGGTGATATGTGGGTCGTCAGTAAAAAATAAACCGAACATACCACCGACCTGATTTGCCGTGAAGGGGATGTTGGCATCATTGGCAAGCCGCTCCAAACCACTCAGTAGTTTTGATGTTTGCTCGCTAAGTGAAGCATAAAAACCCTTTTGGCTAATTAGCTCTAGCGTGGTTAAGCCGGCGGCCATCGCTAGTGGGTTGCCCGATAAAGTGCCTGCTTGATAGACGGGGCCATCAGGCGCAAGGTGGGCCATTATGTCAGAACGACCTCCAAAAGCACCGACCGGCATGCCACCACCAATAATTTTTCCTAGGGTAGTCAGGTCAGGTGTTACGTTATAGAGCTGTTGAGCGCCACCTAAGGCCACGCGAAACCCGCTCATCACTTCGTCAAAGATTAGAACAATACCGTATTCGTCACACAGGGCTCTTAAGTGTTGAAGATAACCTGCATTAGGCGGTATGCAATTCATGTTGCCGGCTACAGGCTCAACGATAATGCAGGCAATACTGTCGCCTTTTTCTTTTAATGTGGCCGCTATTGCATTGGCATCGTTAAAGGGGAGTGTTAGCGTATGGTCAGCTAAAGAAGATGGCACGCCGGGTGAGCTGGGCACGCCAAAGGTTAATGCGCCAGACCCTGCTTTAACGAGCAATGAATCAGAGTGTCCGTGGTAACACCCTTCAAATTTAATGATATTGTCACGCCCGGTAAAGCCACGCGCTAAACGAATAGCGCTCATGGTTGCCTCGGTGCCCGAGCTAACCATTCTTAACTTCTCCATCGATGGCACGAGGCTTCGTACTTTCTCGGCCATGCGAGTTTCAATTACCGTTGGTGCGCCAAAACTTAAGCCTTTTTCAGCTGCAACTTGAACGGCCTTGACGACATCAGGGTGGGCGTGTCCGAGGATCATGGGGCCCCAAGAACCGACATAGTCTATATACTGTTTACCGTTTGTGTCGAAGAGGTGAGCGCCCTTTGCGTGGTCAATAAAGACAGGCTCACCACCGACACATTTAAACGCACGAACGGGCGAATTGACGCCGCCAGGGATTGATTGTTGCGCCTGATTAAATAATGAAGTTGAACTGGACATGGCTCCTAATGATTAATAACTGGAAGTCCTTATTATAAGTCTTGCGAAACTAGGCTCATTAAAAAAGCCCTTAACAATTTAATTCAATAGTTTATTAGTTTACGCGGTGCACAAGAATACCGCGTTTAATAAAGTCCTTAATAATTTCTAAGCCACCCTGAATAACTGTATCGGGGTTAGGATGGTTCATTTGTTTTGCTATGTCTTTTAATAGATTAATAGTTTTGATGGCTTTATTACCCGTATTTTCGGTAAACAATAAAAGCAACTGGTGTGATGTTGGGTTTGTTTCCAAAAAGCCAACCTGATCTTTTGTATCGCGATAAACGACAAGAAAAGTCGGTTGTTCAGGTTCTTCGGTTGGCAAAAAATCGGGTGAAATTTTATGCACAGGGTATGTGTAGCCCAAAGGCATAGCGGTACTGGCAAGGGTGAGCGTTTGGTTGAGTGGGTCAGCGATGGCCACCTGGCTAATATCATCGTCTTCCGCGATGGCTGTAACGAGCTCAGTCCATTCGTAATGAGCAAGTTCAACTAAAAAGGGAAAATCGTTTTTTGATTCGGGAGAATCACAGCGTTCGCTTTGACAAAACGCAATAAATTCTTGTGACATTTCAGAAAAATAAGGACTATTACTGTGGTGGCGCGAGAAAAAGTCTCGTATTAATTCTATCCAACTCTCTTCACATAATATTTTTTTGAGCACGGGAAAATTGTCGCCAAGCATATTAGATAGGTTGGCGAAGAGTAAATCACGGTACATATTCATGCGCCGTTCTTCGATATCATCAGGCGCAGGGGCAGATTGCGGGTTACGAATATATTGTGTGAACTTGTGCTGTGTTCGGATAAAAGAGGGGGTGTTATCCGGCTGCAAGTTTTTTTTCATCGAGTGCGGCATGTTTTGATTGTGCTTGATGAATGAGGTCTACCTCATCAAGTAATTCAGCGAGGGGAGGGATGTTCAAGTCTCTTTCTAATAGGGTAGGGAATACACCAAAGTGCTCGTAGGCAGTATCAAGTAGCCGCCATACGGGGTCTATTACTTTAGTGCCGTGAGAGTCGATAATGATATCTTTAGCTTCGTGATAATGCCCTGCAATATGTGCATAACTTATGCGGCCTCCAGGGAGTTGCTTCATGAACTCTTCGGCGTTATAGCAATGGTTCACGCTGTTGACATAAATGTTATTAATATCGATAAGTAGCTTGCAGTCAGCTTTCTTGATGACGGCATTAATAAAATCAATTTCGTCCATTTCTTTACCGGGAGCGGCGTAGTAGGACGCGTTTTCAATGGAGATTTGTTCGCCTAAAATATCTTGTACCTGGATAATTCTGTTTGCCACATAATCAACCGCTTCTTCAGTAAACGGGATAGGCATTAGGTCGTACATATGACCACCGTCACTACAATAAGTGAGGTGCTCTGTGTAAATGTTAATTTGGTGTTGTTTTAAAAAATCACGTATCTCGCGAACGAAGTCAACGTCTAATGGATCCGGACTTCCAAGGCTTAATGATAATCCGTGGGAGACAAACGGAAAGCGCTCAGTGAGTGCGCGTAGTTGTTTGCCATAGTGCCCGCCAAAGCGCATCCAATTTTCGGGCACACATTCGTAAAAATCGACATTTTTTGCAGGGCTTTCAGATAGCAGGCCTGTGAAGGCCCGCCTTAATCCGAGACCTGCCCCATTAACGGGAAAGGTGCTTATCATAGCTATATAAGCCTACTCAGCTGTACCGCATTTGCCTTCGCCACATTTAGCTTCTTTAGCTTTATCTGCTGCTTTATCGGCGCCACACTTGCCTTCGCCACATTTAGCTTCTTTAGCTTTATCTGCTGCTTTATCGGCGCCACACTTGCCTTCGCCACATTTACCTTCGCCACATTTAGCTTCTTTAGCTTTATCTGCGCCACACTTACCTTCGCCACATTTGCCTTCAGCAACGACCATGTAGCCAGTTTCTAATTCAGTCACGCCAAATGGGTTAACGTCTGCGCTTGCTGCTGGAGCAAAAGCCATTGATGTTACAAATGCGGCGCCTAAAGCGGCTGCTAATGGTTTTTTTGTAGAATTTTTCATAGTCTATGTCCTTTAATTTTGATAAAAAGTTATAAATACAGTCATCTTGCATGCAGTGCCGACAAGAATAGACCGCTTAACTATATGCGATTTAATAGACCATGCAAAGACAAAAAAGCTTTCACTATAAACATGAAGGTTTTTGATAAATGATTGTCTAGTAACTGTATGCCATAGCTTATGGGTGGAAAACTGAACAAACGCTGAATTAGTCGCTGGTCTTTTTGCCAAATTCGCATATGTCTTCGATAACGCAAGCGCCACAACGAGGCTTGCGAGCTATGCAAGTATAGCGTCCGTGCAAAATCAACAAATGATGTGCATCTAATTTAAAAATGCTTGGAACGTGTTTTTCAAGCTTCTTTTCGACATCCAGCACTGTTTTACCAGGAGCAATTTTTGTACGATTGCTGACCCTAAAGATATGTGTATCGACTGCGATTGTGGGTTGTCCAAATGCCGTGTTAAGAACGACATTGGCCGTTTTACGACCTACACCTGGTAAAGCTTCTAATTCATTGCGGGTCTGAGGAACTTCACCGTTGTGTTGTTCAACGAGAATCTTACAAGTCTTTATTATATTGCGGCCTTTGGTATTAAATAGGCCGATGGTCTTGATGTAATTTTTTAAGCCTGTTTCACCTAGCTGATAAATAGTCGCCGCCGTATTCGCTACAAGGTATAACTTGGCAGTTGCTTTGTTGACACCCTTGTCGGTTGCTTGGGCAGAGAGAATGACGGCGACCAGCAATTCAAAGTGTGAACTGTAATTAAGCTCTGTTTCGGGTTCTGGAATGGCTTTGCTGAGGCGTTCAAAAATCTCAATTCGTTTTGCTTTGTTCATAAAGCTGTAAAGAAAACTAGATTAGTTTTGCACAATCCAAGCGTCATTTTCGAGTACGAATAAGGCAGTTTTTATTTGTGGTACACCCAGCTTTATGCGTTCTTTTAAGTGTGCCGTAGCAAAGGCCGTATGACGATTGTGGCTCCAGCTATAAGTAACCACTGCATTTTCCTTGTCGGTAAGTTTTATAGATTTTATAGCATCAACCTTTTTAACGGTGGCTAAAACGCGGGCGTTACGAATTTCTTTGGTACCCCAAGGCTCACCAACTAAAAATTGTTCACCAAAAGTTGTAAACCGCAGGTAAACGCCTGAGCGGCCAGACGTCTTACACGCGACAACATCTGTATCGACTAAGTGTTGCATGTCTTGGCAGCTCCATCCGCTTGGGTTATTTCCTCGGGCCGTTGGATTGTTAACAGCCATATTAATCGCATAACCCTCCAATTCACCTTCAGGGCTGAGGAGCTCGAGCGCTAATTTATTGGTGAGTATGGGAGGTTCGTGGCAGGCGCCTAAGATAAAAAAACAAAATAAAACAACTAGGGTTTTAGTAACATGTTTGTACATGTGGCTTCTCGTGAAAATTCAAATAGATAGATATTGTAGCCCAGTTGTAGGCTTGTTAAATGATTAATTGGCTTGAAGTAAACACGGTTCTGCTCGATATGGATGGCACGCTGCTGGATTTACAATTTGATAATTACTTTTGGCAAATATTGATACCGCAGCGCTATGCCGATAAAAATGGTTTGCAACTACAAGATGTAAAAGCCTATTTACAGCCTATTTTTAAAGCGCAAGAGGGACGGCTTAACTGGTACTGTTTAGACTATTGGAGTGACGTATTAGGTTTTGATGTGGCGGAGTTAAAGTGTGAGTCTCAAGACAGAATTCAAGTTTTGCCGCATACACGTGCTTTTTTAAGTGCGCTACAAGCCTCGGGTAAGCGCTGTATCTTGGTGACAAATGCACACGTGGATAGTTTGGTTTTGAAATTAAAGAAAACAGGCTTAGTTGAATTTTTTGATGCCATTGTTTCAGCGCATGATTTCGGCTATGCTAAAGAGCATCAAAATTTTTGGATAGCGTTTCAGCGGCTTGAAAAATTTGACGTCTTAAAAACATTAATGGTGGACGACAGCTTGTCAGTGCTAAAAGCTGCAGAGAAGTATGGAGTTAGACACTTACTGGCAATCGCCCATCCTGACAGTGGTGAGTCACCTCGAGAAATTAAAGGTTTCTCTTCGGTGCACCACTTAGGAGAAATTAATTTGTCGGCTTCCTATCCTTAGCGCGAGATAAAAACTTAGCGACGACCCCTACTACTAGGGTTGTGTTTTCTCTGTCCTTGTTTCGGCTTTGCTGAGGGATGTTTAGGTGGAGCTTTATAGACCTTTTTTGTTGCGGGTTTAACCTCAGGAAAAGCCGCTGTATCGATATTCTTAAACGGAATTTTATGTGAAATATAAGCTTCTATATCGGGTAATGAATAAGCATACGTTTCACATGCAAAACTAATCGCTTTGCCACTTGCGCCGGAACGCGCCGTTCGACCGATTCGGTGCACATAGTCTTCAGAGTCTTGCGGTAAATCAAAGTTAAAAACGTGACTCACGGCAGGTATATGTAGGCCGCGAGCGGCGACGTCAGTGGCAATGAGCAGAGGCAGATTGCCTTCTTGAAACTGGCTAAGAATTTTTTGGCGTTTCTTTTGCGGTACATCCCCAGACAGCACAGCATTTTCAAAACCATTGCCGTCAAGGTAACGGTTGAGTCTGTCTGCGCTGTGTTTTGTATTAATAAAGACAATGGCACGCTGTGGCTTTTGTTCGTTTAAAAGCTGCAATAATAACGGAATTTTTTCATCGTCGGCTGGGTAATAAATAGACTCCTCTATCTGCTTGGCGGTGATTTGTTCCGGTTCGATGCGGATCATTTCAGGGCTGTTCATATGCTCGTAAGCTAGCTCTGTTACTTTGAATGAAAGAGTGGCGGAGAACAGCATATTAAGCCTGCCTTCGGGTTCGGGTAGGCGGCGTAAAAGGAACCTAATATCGTTGATAAAGCCTAGGTCAAACATGCGGTCTGCTTCATCCATCACGAGGACTTCAGTCGTTCTTAGGTTAAAGACTTTTTGTTTGAAAAAATCGATGGTACGACCTGGGGTTCCGACTAAAATATCAACGCCGTCCTCTAATGTTTTTCTTTGCTTTTCATAGTCTGTTCCGCCATAAGACAGACCGACTTTAATGTCGGTATGCTTACCGATAATGGCCGCGTCATTATAAATCTGCAGTGCTAACTCGCGCGTAGGCGCAAGGATGAGCGCGCGAACACCTTTGTCGTTATCGGGCCGCTTGTGTGTAAGAAGGTGATGATAGGTTGCGAGTAAAAAAGCAATCGTTTTACCCGTGCCCGTTTGCGCCTGTCCAGCAACATCTTTACTTTGCAATGTTAGCGGGAGAGTTTGCGCTTGAATAGGTGTGCAGTGGGTAAACTTAGCCTCTTCCATGCCTGTAATTAGAGCTTCAGATAGCTTGAGTGACTTGAAAGTTGTGTCCGTTAAATGGGTTGATGACATGCGATAAATTAAGTTAAGTCGTTGCGAGAAAATCGATATTGGAGAAAAGTGATTCGTGTTAAGCTAGAGTAGCTATCGTAACCTTTTATAGGTTGTAGTGCATAGTTATCAATTTATTTGGAGAGAAATAGTGAGTGATAGTGTATTCCATACATCAGACGGTAATTTTGAGCAGGATGTGTTTACCACGACGGAACCCGTACTAGTAGATTTTTGGGCAGAATGGTGTGGCCCGTGCAAGATGATTGCACCAATTTTAGACGAAGTGGCGAGCGAGTATGCTGGCAAATTAAAAGTTGTGAAACTGGATATTGACTCAAATCTAGAGATGCCAAGACGCTTTGGAGTAAGAGGCATACCCACCTTGATGATTTTTAAAAATGGAGACGTTGAAGCAACGAAAGTTGGCGCGGTTTCAAAATCTCAACTAACGGCCTTTATCGACAGCAATATTTAAAATACAGCGCCTTTGTTTTAAACAATAGACGAAGGCACTATTTTAGTGGTATATTAGCCCCTGAAATACATTCCTTTACGCACATTACGTGCAAATTTACCAAAACTCTTAAACGTCCAAACCGCTTTCCAAGCGACCCCTTTTTTAATTTCTATACACAAATTATATGAACCTAACTGAACTGAAGCGTAAACCCGCAAGCGAAATTCTTGAAATTGCGAAAGAACTAGGTGTCGATAATACCGGGCGAGCACAAAAACAAACTACCGTATTCCAGATTTTGAAAAAAATCGCTAAAAAGGGCGATGACGTCTATGGTGACGGTGTGCTAGAAGTTTTATCAGACGGTTTTGGTTTCCTTAGGGCGGCGGATAGTTCGTTTTTGGCGGGTCCAGACGATATTTATGTTTCACCGAGTCAAATTCGCCGTTTTGGTTTAAGAACAGGTGACACCATTTCTGGAAAAATACGCCCACCTAAAGACAGTGAGCGCTATTTTGCTTTGTTAAAAGTAGATGAGCTGAATTACGAAAAGCCTGAGCACGCAAAGAACAAAATTGCATTTAAGGATTTAACGCCCCTTTTCGCTAATGAGCGTTTATTCCTCGAAATGGGTAATGGCACAACAGAAGATTTAACGGCACGTATCATTGACTTGGTTTCACCTATTGGTAAAGGCCAGCGTGGTTTGATTGTGTCCCCGCCAAAAGCGGGTAAGACGATGATTATGCAGAATTTGGCGAATTCGATAGCGGCAAACAACCCAGAGAGTTATTTAATTGTATTGTTAATTGATGAGCGACCTGAAGAGGTGACAGAGATGTCACGTACGGTAAAGGGCGAGGTTATCTCCAGTACTTTTGATGAGCCTGCTGCGCGTCATGTTCAAGTGGCCGAGATGGTTATTGAGAAAGCAAAACGGATGGTTGAACATAAACGAGACGTGATTATTTTGTTGGATTCTATTACGCGTTTGGGCCGTGCATATAATACGGTTGCGCCGTCATCGGGTAAAATTTTAACGGGTGGTGTTGATGCAAACGCGTTGGAAAGACCTAAGCGATTCTTTGGTGCGGCTCGAAACATCGAAGAAGGGGGTAGCTTAACGATTATTGCAACGGCTCTAGTTGAAACGGGTTCTAGAATGGATGACGTTATCTACGAAGAATTTAAAGGCACCGGTAATATGGAATTGCACCTAGAGCGTAAAATTGCAGAGAAACGTGTGTATCCAGCAATCAACGTAAACCGTTCGGGAACGCGTCGAGAAGAGTATTTGGTCGACGCAGACATTCTGCAAAAAACTTGGATTCTCCGCAAAATCCTCAACCCAATGGATGAATTGGGCGCGATTGAGTTTTTATTAGAACGCTTTAAGAAGACGAAAACTAATAGCGAATTCTTTGACGCAATGAAGCGTTAGTGAAAAAGAAAGCTTAGTAAAACGCCTCTTTTAAGGGGCGTTTTTTTGTTCAAATAGAATAGATGAATTGGGCTTAAGTGCCGGTATTTTCGCGAGCGATAGCTCGGTAACCAATGTCGGTTCGGTAATAAACGTTGTTCCACTGAATCTGTTCAGTGATTTTGTAGGCCTTTTGCTGCGCCTCGCTGATCGAACCCCCAAGCGCGCACGCGCACAGAACACGACCTCCCTGAGTGACAACGTTGTCCTTATTAAAAGCGGTACCCGCGTGAAAAACTTTTCCATCTTCGGTTGTGGAAGATATGCCGTTGATCGTGTCCCCTTTGTCATAATGAAACGGGTATCCACCTGCGGCTAGAACTACGCCGAGCGCGCTGCGCTCATCCCATTCGCTGGTGGTCTTATCCAAGCGATTGTCGATTGCAGCATTGCATAGTTCAACGAGGTCACTTTTTAAACGCATCATAATGGGTTGCGTTTCGGGGTCACCAAATCGGCAGTTAAACTCGAGTGTTTTTGCGATACCTTTTTTATCGATCATGACACCCGCGTACAAAAAGCCTGAATAGGGCGTGCCATCCTTAATCATGCCGTCTAATGTTGGCTGGATAATATTGTCCATGATTTGTTGGTGTATTTTGGGCGTTACAACAGGGGCAGGTGAATACGCACCCATACCGCCGGTATTAGGTCCTAGGTCTCCGTTATCACGCGCCTTATGGTCTTGTGACGTGGCCATCGGAAGAGCTTGCGCGCCATTAGCAATAACGATAAAGCTAGCTTCTTCCCCTTCAAGAAACTCTTCAATAACGACGCGGTGACCCGCTTCGCCAAAGGCGTTCCCAGCGAGCATGTCGTTAATCGTTTCAAATGCTTCTGCTTCTGTTTGTGCAATAATCACGCCCTTGCCTGCGGCTAAACCATCCGCTTTAATAACGATAGGCGTGCCTTGTTGACGTACATAATCGCAAGCTGGCTCAACTTCGGTAAAGTTTTGATAAGCCGCAGTGGGGATATTGTGACGTGCAAAAAAGTCCTTACAAAAAACCTTTGAGCCTTCTAGTTGTGCCGCAGCTTGGCTAGGGCCAAAACAACGTAATCCTTCTGCATTGAACTGATCAACAATACCTGTAACTAATGGAGCTTCAGGGCCGACGATGGTTAAAGTAATTTGTTCCTGCTGAGCGAATGCAATTAAAGCATTGATGTCTTCAGCACCAATATCGACGTTTTCGATACCATCTTCTAAGGCCGTGCCAGCGTTACCTGGTGCTACAAAAACCTGCGTAACACCCTTTGATTGTGTGGCTTTCCAAGCTAGGGCGTGTTCACGACCGCCACCACCTACGATAAGAATTTTCATTTATTTAGAGCTCTGTTAGTGTCTGAAATGGCGCATGCCGGTGAAGACCATGGCGATATCGTGCTCGTTGGCCGCGGCTATTACTTCATCATCGCGCATAGAGCCGCCGGGCTGGATAACCGCACGGATACTTACCTTTGCTGCATTATCTAGTCCGTCACGGAAGGGGAAAAAGGCATCTGAAGCCATGACGGCCCCCGACACATCAAGACCTGCGTGTTCCGCCTTTATGGCTGCAATCCGAGCCGAGTTAACGCGGCTCATTTGACCTGCACCAACACCGATGGTCATATTGTTTTTACCGTATACGATAGCGTTAGATTTTACGAATTTAGCGACTTGCCAAGTAAATAATAAGTCGTTCATTTCATCGTCAGTTGGTTGGCGCTTAGTGACAACTTTTAAATCGTCGTACAGTACATCATCGGCTGATTGAACGAGTAAGCCACTGTTAACGCGTTTATATTCAAGCTGGCTAATCGGGTTATTTTCCCATTGCCCGCAGTTCAATAAACGCACGTTCTTCTTGCTCGCGATAATTTCAGAGACTCCGGCATCAACCTCAGGGGCAATGACTACTTCAACAAATTGGCGCTCAACGATGGCTTGTGCAGTGGCAACATCGAGTGGTTTATTGAAAGCAATAATGCCACCAAATGCGGATTCTGTATCCGTTTGAAATGCCTTGTCATAGGCTTCCAGTAGTGAGTCGCCTAGCGCAACGCCACAAGGGTTGGCGTGCTTAACGATGACACAAGCGGCCTTGTCTTTATCGAATTGTTTAACGCACTCAAGCGCCGCGTCGGCATCCGCAATATTGTTATAAGAAAGCTCTTTACCTTGCAGTTGTTTGGCAGAGCTTATAGACCCAGGCTTTGGGTTTAATTCGACAAAGAAGGCCGCTTTCTGGTGCGGGTTTTCACCGTAGCGCATCACCTGCTGTTGGCTAAACTGTAAATTAATAGTGCGAGAGAAATCTGATTTAGTGCCGCCCTCTTTTATTGTACCTAAGTAATTAGCAATAGCACCATCGTACTGAGCCGTATATTCAAAGGTTTTAACAGCCAGCTTAAAGCGTGTATCGGCGCTAACTCCGCCCTGATCTTTTAGGCTGTTAATAATAGCTTGGTAATCATCTGGGCTGGTTACGATGGTCACGTCTTTGTGATTTTTAGCAGCAGCGCGGATCATGGCTGGCCCGCCAATGTCGATATTTTCAATAGCCGTAGCTAAATCACACGCAGGGTCAGCAACGGTTTGTTGGAAAGGGTATAGATTGACGACCACTAAATCGATTGGGCTAATATCATTGTCTTGCATGATAGCTCGGTCGATATCACGTCGCCCTAAAATGCCTCCGTGTACTTTGGGGTGTAAGGTTTTAACGCGTCCATCCATCATTTCTGGAAAGCTGGTGTAGTCGCTAATTTGGATAACGGGTACGCTATTTTCTTGTAGTAATTTTGCTGTACCACCGGTCGAAATTATTTCAACTCCAAGTTCGTTCAGCTGTTGGCAAAATTCAAGAATGCCGGTTTTATCGGAAACGCTTATCAGCGCACGGGTAATGGATGTGTTCATGCAAAGCCTAATTAGTTATGGTTTTATTGTGTGCCTGAAAGCATACGAGTAAATGTTTTTTAGAATGCGAAATTCTAACCGAAACGATGTTTTTTTTCTGGCCTATTTAGAAGGCGATTGAGTGCTTCTAGTAAGCAAACTGATGAGGCTAGTTTTCTAACTGGTGCTCAGCGATTTTCTTACGCAGGGTTCCACGGCTCAAGCCAAGAATTTTTGCAGCTTTAGATTGGTTTGATTGGGTGTGCTCAAGAACACTTTTAATGAGAGGCTTTTCAACCTGGCTAATAACCATAGCGTGTAAGTTATTAACTTCATGCCCGTCGAGCTTTTCAAAGTAAGCCTCGATAGCATGCTTTACTTGCCGACATAGAGGTAGGTTGTTTGTATCTGAACTCATGCCGCTTTAGTTTGTACCTTTTCGATGGTTTGGGCAAGGTCAAAAATATCATTGATTGCATTTAATTGGCATAGAGGCTCATTGAGTTGAAAGCTTTTTTTAACCTCGGGTAGCAATAAGGGTGATAAATATTGGCAATACCAGCCGATATGTTTGCGCGCAATTTTAACGCCCATTTTCGAGCCATAAAAATTATGCAGCGAACTGATATGCCGTATTGAAATTGTGCGGACTTCTGAAAGCGGCATAGGGGGGAGCTGTTTCCCTGTGCTTAAGAAGTGTTGTATTTCTCTAAAAATCCAAGGCCTTCCTTGTGCACCACGGCCAATGAGCAGGCCATCTGCATGGGTATATTCTAGTACAAAACGCGCTTTTTCTGGCGACGTTATATCGCCATTGGCAAACACAGGAATGTTGACTGATTGCTTAACAGCTTTAATTGTGTCGTATTCCGCGTGGCCTTTGTATTTACATTCGCGCGTTCGCCCATGTAGTGCTAAAGCCGTAATGCCTGCCTGTTCTGCAATGTTAGCGATAGTCGTTGCATTCTTGTTTTCTGGGTCCCAACCAGTTCTAAATTTAAGCGTGACGGGGATGTTGACGGCTGAAACGATCGCATTAAGTATGGCTTGCACGCGTGGTTCATCGCGTAATAGTGCGGAACCTGCGGCTACGCTACAGACTTTTTTTGCTGGGCAACCCATGTTGATATCGATGATTTGCGCGCCACTTTCTTCATTAAGCTGAGCGGCATATGCCATTTGTTCAGGCTCTGTACCCACAATTTGCACCGAACGAATGCCTGTTTCGCCTTTGTAATCGAGTCTGAGTTTTGTGCGAGGGTGCTCGCGTAAAGTGGGGTCGGACGGGGTCATTTCGGACACGGTCATAGCGGCACCCATTTCTTTACAGAGCTGACGAAAGGGTCTGTCTGTTATGCCGACCATGGGTGACAAGACTAAATTATTACTGAGAGTGTAAGGGCCTAATTTCATTCTAGATGTCTGACGTGCTGTTTTCTTCTGAGCGAGACGGGTAATGGTAAATGATGTGGTTGCCGCTAGGCAATGATGTTAATCAATAAATTTTATTTCAAAACCCGTTACTTGTTTGCGGGGGGTATGGAAACTTATCGTTATGAATTTTGTTTCTCCTGCTGCAAGAAAGCTGTGGTGATTCGTTTTAGGAAGGTACTGCTCTTTTATAAACGTACCGTAGGCAGTTTCTTCGTCTAGATTGGAGGTAAGTAAAATAGCAATGGTTGGGAATTCTTGGCTAGCGGCGGCTGTATTTTTAATGACTATGTCTAAGCGCAATGCATTCTTCACGCTGGAGTGAGGGAATAATTGACGGCTGACAACGCGGATGTAGGTTAAACTTTTATAGCGGGGTATATCCGTGTTAAACGAGGTATCAATGTGTTGTAAAAAAGGTTGTAGGCTTGTGTTTTGGTAAAGTATTTCAGGTTTAAAATAGATGAATTGAAACACGAGCGCTAATAAAAGTACGATACTCAATAAGTCGTAGTAAGAGGTGGTTTTTTCAGCGGTTAAATCTTTTTCCCATACCGTAACGGAAGGGTCATCTTCCTGTTCTGGGCTATGTTTTTGCTCAGTTTTGGGTTCTTCTGTCGCTGGGGTTGAGTCAACTAATCTAAGGTACGGCTTGGCTTGTACAGCTGCTTCTTGCGGCTCCTCGATAGCGTGTGATAGGACATTAAAAACCTCATTGCAGTGCCCACAACGAACGAGGCCATCTTTGGTCTGTACCTGAGAGCCTTGTAGTTGTAAGGTGCTTTGACAAGCTGGGCATTGAGCGTAGTGCACGGTTAACAATCTATTTTGGTTGCGTGTAGGCAAACCCAGCCGTTTTGAATCATGGGGCTCGAATGTAAAGACGCCCTGATAAGCTTGGGTGACTGAGTCTACTTGCTCCAGCAAAATGCCAGACAGCAATAATTGCCCTGATGGTTTAACTAGGTTCTCTATTTGTGTTGCAAGGTTAATTAACGGCTCGGCTAAAATATTGGCAATGACGATGTCTTTGGGTTTGTTGGGAAAGTTATCAGCGTCAAAGGTATCTAAATTTTCTAGCACGTTATTTTTTACAGCGTTATTGTGGGTTGCGGTTAGGGCTTGGGGGTCTATATCGATGCCGACAGCGTGCGTTGCACCCATTAATAAGCCAGCAATTGCGAGTATGCCAGAACCGCACCCATAGTCGATTAAGTTTTTATACTGCAGATTCTGCTGGCTAAGCCACTCTAGTCATAACGCAGTGGTTGGGTGAGTGCCTGTTCCAAAAGCTAAGCCTGGGTCAAGCTGAAGAAGAATGGCGTTTTCTTCGAGCACCTCGTGTTCACTTGAGCATACCCAGAAGTTACGGCCAAACTTAATGGGTTGAAAGTCTTTTAGCCAAACGCGCTCCCAAACCTGATCTTGTAATAAGGAGTTGTTTAATTGCCATCTGTTTGTTTCACCCACTTGATTTTCCAAGTAAGACTGAATATTGCTTGGGTCATGTTCAGCCTCAAATAACCCTGTAACACGAACTTGTTCCCACAAAGGCGTTGTCTCTAAGGGAGGTTCATAAATAGGCTGGTTTGCGCCGTCAGAAAAGGTAATCGACATCGTCCCAAAATCCTCTAATAGCTGTTCAAATTGAGTCGCGAGGTGCTTATGGGTTGTTACGGTCAGTTGCTGCCACGGCATAACTTCTATAAGCCGAGTTTCTTTTCTAAGTAATGAATATTATAGATGCCAGAATTAAAATCCTTATCAACGACAATATTGCGAAGCAAAGGGATGTTAGTATGAATACCGTCGATAACAGTTTCATTTAATGCATTCTTGACGCGGGCTAGAGCAGACTCACGATTTTTACCGGACGCAATTAATTTACCAATCATTGAATCGTAGTATTGAGGTACGGTGTAGTCGCTGTAGATGTGACTATCGATACGAATGCCTGGGCCACCTGCAAAATGGAGTTTTTCGATTTTCCCAGGGGAAGGGATGAAAGTTTCAGAATGCTCTGCGTTCAATCGACACTCAATGGCGTGACCTGTGAATTTGATATCGTCCTGCGTATAGTTTAAGGGTTCGCCTGCGGCAATTCTAAGCTGCTCGATAACAATATCGACACCGGTGATGATTTCTGTGATGGGGTGTTCAACCTGCACGCGAGTATTCATTTCGATGAAATAAAACTCGTCGTTTTCGTACAAAAATTCAAATGTACCTGCGCCAAAATAACCAATTTCAGCACAGGCATTTGCACATCGACGACCAATTTCTTGACGAACTTCTTCGGTAATACCAATGGCAGGTGCTTCTTCAATAACCTTTTGATGTTTACGTTGGGTCGAACAATCACGCTCACCTAAGTGAATGGCGTTGCCGTGTTTATCGGCCAATATTTGAAACTCTATATGACGCGGAGTTTCTAAAAATTTTTCCATGTACACCATGTCGTTGCCAAAAAAATTATTCGCTTCAGTCTTGGTGAGTGAAATGGAATTAAGCAAAGCAGCTTCAGTATGCACAACGCGCATGCCTCGTCCGCCGCCGCCGCCGGCAGCCTTGATGATTAGGGGGTAGCCTATGCGCTTAGCAATTTTAATGCTTCTTTCTTTGTCGTCGTCTAGTGGGCTGTCAGAACCTGGTACGCAAGGTACATCCGCTTTAATCATCGCTTCAATGGCTGATACTTTATCGCCCATCATGCGGATTGTTTCTGAGCGCGGACCGATAAAGGTAAAGCCACTTTTTTCGACGCGTTCAGCAAAATCAGCATTTTCAGATAAGAAGCCGTAACCGGGGTGGATAGCTTCAGAATCTGTTATTTCAGCCGCGCTGATAATAGCGGGAACGTTAAGGTAGCTGTCGGTCGATGATGGGCCGCCAATACAAATCGACTCATCCGCTAGGCGGACGTGTTTAAGGTCTCTATCTGCGCTGGAGTGAACGGCTACAGTTTGTATGCCAATCTCGCGACACGCGCGTAAAATACGTAAGGCAATTTCGCCTCGGTTTGCAATAAGAATTTTATCAAACATTATTTTCTCGCCAATGTAATTAGGGTGTTATTAGAATAAGAAGAGGGGCTTAATGAATAATGAACAATGCTTGGTCAAATTCGACCGCTTGACCGTTTTCAATCAAAATCGATTTAACGACGCCCGTGGCATCAGACTCAATTTGATTGAGAATTTTCATAGCCTCAATAATGCACAAGGTGTCGCCTTTTTGTACGGATTGACCGACAGTAACAAAAGGGCCTGAACCTGGCGCGGGTGATTCGTAAAACGTCCCTACCATAGGTGATCTTATAGCATGACCGCTATGTTCTTCCGCAGGGGCGGCTGTGCTCGTTGCTGGAGCTTCCGCAGCCGGTTCTGCTTGAGCAACAGGTTCTGGGGCAATCGCTACGGTTTGAACGCCAGCGTTGCGAGTGATGCGAACAGATTCCTCGCCCTCGTGTATTTCTATTTCGGCAATGCCGGATTCTTCGATGAGTTCGATGAGTTTTTTAACTTTTCGTATATCCATAATTATTCTCTCAATGTGTATTCTTTATTGTTTTATGAGTGGTAGAGCTGCCAATAAGGCCAGCTCGTAACTTTGGGGACCGAATCCACAAATAACGCCTTTCGCGATGTCGGAAAAATAGGAGCTCTGACGGAACGGCTCGCGTGCGTGCACATTCGATAGGTGGAGTTCTATAAAAGGAATATCTGTAGCAAGCAGAGCATCGCGTAAAGCAATACTAGTGTGCGTAAAAGCTGCGGGATTGAGCAAAATAACGGAAACATTGTCCCGTTTGCATTGTTGTACAGCGTTTACTAAATCGTGCTCGGCATTGCTTTGATAAAAAGTAATGTCGTGCTGATGTTCTTTCGCTAAATCTTTAAGCGTCGTTTCAATATCTTGTAGAGTTTGTGCGCCATAAATATCGGGCTCACGAGTACCCAGCATGTTTAAGTTGGGGCCATTTATAATTGAAATTGTAGCCATTGATACTCGTTTTTATTGGAATTTAAGCGACAATGAAAAAGCGCTTAATCGTGGCGGGAAGTTTGCCAAAATTACAGGACAGTGTCTACAAAATTCGTAAGTTACCGAACGTTAGAGACAAATATCAACAAGTTAGCAGGACTTATTCTTTTAACGAGGTGATTGTATTGATAATGCGTTGCCGACTTAAAGGGCCCGTTTTGCGAAAAACTATTTGACCATGACGGTCGATGATGACGGAGTAAGGCAGCGCCCCTGCACGGTTGCCATACTGTTGAGCGAGGCCAATGCCTTTGATTTCAGCAATTAAGCTTGGGTAGTTCATGTCCATTTCAAAAGCGAACTGGCTGACCGATTGTTCGTTGTCGATAGCAACGCCGATAAACTGAACGCCTTGATTACGATATTCGTCTTGAAGCTTAACAAACTCGGGTATCTCTTTTCGACACGGCGGGCACCACGTTGCCCAGAAATTCAAAATAATGACTTTTCCATCCCATTCATTAATGTGGCGTACTTTTCTTTCTAGATCAGGCAACGAGAAGTTGGGCCGTGTTTTTATTGGGTGGTCGCTAGCTGCAAATGGAAAGTTGGCTTGGCTCATTAACAATAAGCCAAAGAAGAGGGTTAAAGGCTTCATTCGATTGCTTGTTTTATGTTCTTAACAAAAGGCGTTGCTTTCATATAACCAATTACGCGTCCGGTCGAGCGACCATTGGAGTCAGGCGTGAAGAACAAGATAGCGGGCGGCCCAATGAGATTAAAGTGTTTCAATATAGCTCGGTCTTCATCATTATTTTCGGTTACGTCAATTTGTAGTAATAATGTGTTTTGCAAGGCGTTGTGAACCTCGGGATCAGTAAACGTAAAGGCTTCCATTTCTTTACAACTGACACACCAGTCGGCGTAAAAATCTAACATAACCGCTTGCTTATTGAGGATAGCTGCTTTTAGCGTTGTATCTAATTCTGTTAGAGTCGAAACGCGTGTGAAGTGTAACGCTGAATTTTGTTGGGTACTTTTGTTAATGCTTAAGTTAGCTAAAGGTTGTAGTGGGTTTGTGCCGCCAGAGGCCGCACCAATAATCAGGATAATGCCGTAGAGTAAGCTGATAATGCCAAAGCTTTTTGCGAGCCTTTGCCAGTTGCTTGCTCCCTCAGCTAAGCGTTCTGTAGCTTTAAGGTAAACGCCGTAAGCGACAAACAATAGCCCCCAAAGCACTATTGATATGCCAGCAGGAATGATGCGATCGATTAACCAAATGGCGACGGCGAGTAACATAACGCCGAAAAAGGACTTAATGGATTCCATCCAATGCCCCACCTTTGGTAGTAACTTTCCTGCTGAAGTTCCGATTAAAAGCAGGGGAATACCCATGCCGATGCCCATGGAGAATAAGGCGAAGCCGCCTAAAGTTGCATCACCCGTTCGGCCTATATAAATCAAAACACCCGCCAGTGGCGCAGCCACGCACGGCCCTACTATTAAGGCGGATAAGAAGCCCATTACGGCGCTACCTAATACGGTTTGTTTGGCCTGGTGTTGAGAAATTTTTGAGAGCTTTGTTTGAAGTGACGCAGGCAGTTGCAGCTGATATATGCCGAACATGGATAATGCGAGCAAGACAAAAACGAAGCTAAAACTTCCAATAATCCATGGGTTTTGGAAGCTGGCTTGTAAGTTGCTGCCAAACAGTCCTGCGAGTACGCCAAACAGGGCGTAGGTGAGAGCGGCTGCAACTACGTAGCTGAATGAAATGAGAATAGCTTTCCGAGTTGTAAGCGCGTGCCCATGACCGATAAGGATGCCTGAAAGAATAGGAACCATGGGAAGTACGCAGGGCGTGAAAGAGAGGACTAAACCCAAGCCAAGAAAGGTTAAGCAGGTCAACCAAAGCGTATCGCGTATGAGTGAATCAGCAATTTGCTCCTGTTCTGATAGTACAGATGTCTTATCTATTGTTTGATTAGCGGAGGTAGCGTTTTTAAGCGTGGAACCTTTTGGCAATGACAAATGAAGCGTCTTGCTCATGGGTGGGTAGCACACGCCAATATCGGCGCAACCCTGAAACGAGATAGTTAAGCTTACTTTCGTAGCTCCTTCTTTTGTATTATTTAGGTGCTGTTCGAGAATGAGTTCGTTGTAATAAACGAGGGTGTCGCCAAATATTTCGTCGTATTTTTCTTTTCCAGTGGGAAAATTAAGGGGTTGAAGTTGAACGGTTGAGGGTTCTATTAACTCCACCTTTACTTTGTCCTTATAAAGATAATAGCCATCAGCGATAGCCCAGTGAAGTTGAATAGTTGTCGCATCAATCACTTCGACAGAAAGGTTGAAAGCTTGTTCGGGTAATAGTAATTCGTCTGACGGGTTGTTAAGGCCGCCAAATAGTTGTTCCAAAGCTTTGTTAGCTTGGTCGTTTGATGGAGATGAGTTAGGCGTTGCAGCTATAGCTGTGCCGAAAGCTAAACTCGATAGCAAGATAAAAACTAACAGAAAAAATGTTTTAAGTTTGGTGTTTTGCATAGATCACTATTTTGCTGCTACGTATTTGCACGGGAGAACTAACGATTAACCACTTTGCATTATAACGAACGCGGAGCGTTCGTTCAGATAAGTTCAATTTCTTGAGTCAGTCAAAAGACCGACTAGGTAGGGAAATTCTTTCTTTAGGTCTATACAGAAGTTTCAAGTTGGTTTTTTACAAACGTTTATTTGATGTGTAAGCTGTTTGATATGAATCCCTTTTCTTTCTTTTTATTTTTGTTGATTGTCGTACCGGTTGTAGAAATTTATTTCTTGATTCAGGTAGGCGGAGTTATCGGCGTGTTCCCGACAATATTATTGGTGCTTTTTACCGCTTTTCTTGGTGCTTTTTTGTTTCGTCAGCAAGGCCTTACGACGGTGCAGCGTGTGCAGACTTCTGTGCAACGTGGGGAGGTGCCAGCCGTTGAGATGGTGGACGGCGTAATTTTATTGATGAGCGGTGCTTTATTGTTAATACCCGGTTTTTTTACCGATATGGTTGGATTTTTATGTTTGATACCGATGCTTAGACAAAAGATGGCGTTGTCTATTTTAAAAAGCTCTATTGTTCAGCAACATAAGCCCCGTGCTGACAGCTCATCAGGTGATGGGCATCAAGACGTTATAGAGGGTGAGTTCAAACGAGATGATGACGCTAAATAGAGGCTTCTTATTTCTACAAAACGACTTCAAAGCCTTCGAAATTTGGGTGTCCTAGGTATAAGCCTTTAGTTTGTCCGGCTTGTGCGTGGACTTTTTTAAACGCATCGGAGTGTGTCCACGCGTCGAACGACGCTTTGTCTTGCCACGTGGTATGTGATGCAAATAAAGTGTGATCTTCGAGCTCCGGTCCGCGTAGCAAATTGAAAGTTGAAAAACCGGGCATGTCTGATAAACGCGATTCGCGCTTGCGCCAAACGTCTTCGAAAGCACTTTCTTTGCCTAGCGTTACTTTAAAACGGTTCATTGCGATAAACATAAATAGATTCTCTTGATGTTGTAATTTAACTGAATGAAGGATTTTTTACCTTCAAGGGGTGTAAGGCATATAAGCCAAGTAGCGGGCCGATGGACATCAATGATACGGCAAGCTCTAGACTATAATGATTCATTAGGAAGTCAAACACATGCAGGCTGATGATGGTTAGCCCAAAGCCAAAACAAATAACCAATGTGATGGCTGAACCGACAATTTCTATGGGTGCTGTTTTTGCATTCATTGTCGAGAACTGGGGCGAGTCGCCGACGATAGTGATGCCCCAAATTATAAGATATAAAAGGAAGACAAGAGGCGGGCTAGAGAGCATTAAGGGAAATGCTATACAACATAGCCCCGAGATGGCTAATTGATAGTACGCAACGCGCGCGCTGCCAAATTTTGAAGATATCATGCCGCCAATCGAGCAGCCAATGCCGCCAGAAGCAATAATTAAAAAGCTCCACAAAGGGATATTTAAATCAACGCCTGCGCGAGCTATATAGATAGATAGAATTATTGGGATAAAAGCCCACAGGGTATAAAGCTCCCACATATGGCCAAAATAACCGGATGCAGAGGCCCTGAAGTCTTTGCTTTTAAAAATATTTAACAGCGCCTTTCCTTCATGATGGGGTGTGCGCTTCGCGTTAGATTTTTCGGGGATGGCAAAGCCAACGAGCAAGCCACCTAATATAGACAGGCTAGAAGCACTAATAATGACCCATTGCCAATTTAGTGCTAAATCAAGGCTGGTGATGATGTGTGGAAAAGCCGTGCCAATGACTAAGGCGCCGACGATATGTCCTAATGCGCGCCCTAAAGTCTGCTGGCTCCACAGGGCTGAAATTTTAACGGCGACGGGGTAGATGCCTGCGAGGAAAAAGCCTGTTAAGCAACGTGAAACTAGCAAGGTGGTGTCATTAAGGGGTGCTATAACAATCAGTGCGTTCGATAGGCTGCCTAATAGACTAGAAATTAGAAAAATACGCCCAGCGGGGAATCGGTCTGAGATATTTAGCAACGAAAAGCTCAGTGTGCCAATAATAAATCCAAACTGAACGGCTGATGTGACGTCCGATACATCGAAAGACGTATTAGGGATAGCGAACGCAAGCTGGGTTAAAACGGCATTACTGGAAAACCAAAGAGAGGAACCCGAAAAGACAGAAAAAATTAAAATTAATAATGCATTCGAGGTTCGCATGGTTAAGGCTATCGAATCCCGGCTTGCCAAATTTCGTTTAGAGTTTTTCGTGCAGAAGGTTTCTCTTTTGCCTTGAGTGCTTCAGGTAGCGATTCGGGTTGGTCGGCTTCTCCTAAGGCGAAGCCGCAGATAATATCGTAGTCATCACGCGCTATATTGAGTGTCTTATATACGTTAGCGTAGTCGATTCCACCGATACCGTGAGTGTGAAGTCCGTGCATGTTGGCTTGTAAAGTTAAGCCCATCCATGCAGCGCCACAATCAAACTTGGCTTTGTTGTTTTCGTTGCCGTTATGCACAAAAGTTTTTTTAGCGAAAATAAAACCAATTAGGCTGGCGTTTCGAGCCCAAACTTGGTTTGACTCGTTTAATAGACCTAAGAATGAGCCAAAATCTCCTTCACCCGAAGAGGTCACAAAAAGCCAGGGTTGTTCGTTAAAACAAGAGGGCGCCCAGCGCGCAGCGTCAAAGATGCTGTTAATGGTGTTTTGCTTTAATGGGGCTTTCTTGAAAGCCCGAGGAGACCAGCGGTTGTGAAACAGTGCGTTTACATCGGGCAATGGGTTTCGGTTGTCGTAGTTAGTTTCTAGCGTCATTGTATTTTTCCGTTATAGAGGTCAGTCGATAGGGTACGTGTGGGTCGGTACGATAGCAAGAAGGTGGTTTAAAAGGTGCCAAACAATATTTTTAACAAAACTATTGCGTCGCAACAAAACACGTGTATAATGCACTGCAACAAAACATTAATTTTGTTATTAAACTTAAACTAAAAGGAAACTATTATGTTAAACGTAGAATTATTATTAGCTCCTGCTAAAAAACTAGCTGAATTAAACAAAGCACAAATCGAAAAAGCAATTGCTGCATCACAAGCTGCTACTAAAGAGTATGTTGCACAAACTGAAGCTTCAATTAAAGAAGCGACTGCAATTAAAACTATCGACGGTTTGAACGCATTTGTTAAAGCACAGGTTACTCTAGCACAAAGTGGTGTTGAGAAAGTTGTTGCAGACAGCAAAGTATTAGCTGAAGACGTTAAGGCTTACAACGAAGAAGTTATTAAACTTGTTCAAGAAGGCAACGCTGTATTAACTAAAGAAGTAAAAGCAACAGTTAAAAAAGCAACTAAGAAAGCTGCTTAATTAGCCCTGCTATTATTTAAAAAGCTGCACCTTTTGGGTAGCAGCTTTTTTTATGCGCGTAGGGTTTTAATTTGATATGTGGATGAGCGGTGTCGCGAGGAGTTTATCTTAGATTAACGGTTCTAGTTGTTTATTGTTTTGGATAAGCCGGTCTTTAAATTCAGCAATGTTATTGGCTGCCCGTTCAGACCTTTGAATATCGACTGTTACGTCTGCAATGATTCTGCTGGGGGCGGGGGATAAAAATAAAATACGGTCGGCGAGTTCGATAGCTTCCGATAAGTCGTGGGTGACAAATAGGATGCTTCTAGGTTGTTCGTGCCACAGCTTGAGCAGTAACTCCCGCGCTTTTCTAGCCGTTGGTTGGTCTAGTGATACAAAAGGCTCGTCCATTAAAAGCACGTGTGCGGTAACAGAAAAGGCTCGGGCAAGTGCGGCACGCCTTTGCATACCTAGCGACAGGTGGTGAGGGTAGCTGTTAACAAATTTATCTAAGCCAAGGTTAGATAGTATGTGCGTTATGGCTGCTTTGGATTCGGCTGATGTTTCTGGCTCATTGGTGGCGAGGGCGATATTCTCTTGCACCGTCCGCCAGGGTAGTAAACGGGGTGTCTGAAAAACATAGCTCGTGGCGTTTACGTTTGAATTTTGTGTTTTTAGTTTGATTTCACCTGTGAATTGGGTGTCGAGCTCTGCGATGATATTCAACAAGGTTGTTTTTCCGCAACCCGAAGGGCCTACGATGCAGGTAAAGCCGTTTTCTGCTTGCTCGAAAAAAAGATCTTTTATGGCAATATGCTTCTCCGCTTTACCGGTGGCGCTAAAAGATTTTTCTTTGATGTTGATGGTGAGTTGAGTCATTGGGCTTATTTCCAGCGTTGAGAATGGGTGTCAAGCGGCTTAAGAATAGCTGTTTCAATAAGCTGGATAACGATGATAAACGCGACCGTGTAAACGAGAATGCTCGTCACGTCAAAGAGTTGGAAAAACAAATGGATTTGATAGCCCATGCCATCACTACGTCCAAGTAATTCAACGACTAGAATAATTTTCCATATGAGGGCTAGGCCGGTTCGGGCAGACGCCATGATATAGGGATACAGTTGGGGTAAAATTACGTGGCGTAACATTTTTAAGCGTGAAAACTGGTACGCCTTCGCCATTTGTACTAAATCTTCATCAAGGTTTCGCGCGCCTTCTCTTAGCGTGACGATGACATTAGGTATTTTGTTAACGACAACGGCTAAGATGGCTGCCGTCTCGATAAGGCCGAACCAGACATAACATAAGATGATGGTGACAAGGGCCGGGATATTGAGAAAAATAATTAACCAATTATCAAAAAAAGCATTAGCTTTTTGGGAGCGCCCTAGAGCGATGCCAACGGCGGACCCTATCGTCATAGCGATAAAAAAACTGACAGTGAGACGGTACAATGTAATGGCAAGGTGGTGGGGTAGTTCACCACGAGTTATTTCATTGAATAATGCGACTAAAACTTCGGCGGGTTCAGGCAATAAGGGTGTGCTCGCGAGCAGAGCACACAGTTGCCATATCAGCAAAAGAGCGCCTAACGATAGAGTTGATGTTAAAAAAGACGAACGGGGCATGTGATCTAAAGCATTAATTTAGTCGTGACTCCAGAATACATCAGCTGGAATAGGTTCTACAGTTCTTACCAATTTATCTTCGCTTGTTTCAGACAAGACTGTATAAGCCTTTTTAATGGCAGTTTTTTCGGCACCGCCCCAGCTCGCTATACGTCCTTTGCAATAACCGGCGCGTAACAAGTTTTGTGTGTTGGGGTCAGTTGTTTTTGTAAGCGGAAGGGTAGCTTGCCAATCTTTATCTGAGCTGCATATTAAATTGGCAGCCTGTCGACTAGCCTCTAAAAACTTTTTGACAGTCTCCGCGTGTTTCTTACCCCAGCTGCGGTTAAATACAAAACCTAAAATAGGAATATTTTTTTTAATACCCAATAGGTCTAAAATATCGTGGGTATCCAAGAGTTTACGAAAGCCTTGGGCTTCAAGTCTTGCGCTGTAGTGCCAGTAATTTATGAGGGCGTCCACTTTACGTTGTTGCGCCAAGTTGTTTAATAACGGAGGCGCACCAAAAACCTTTTCGACTTGTTGGTCTAAGTCGTTGTTTGATTGGTTAGAAAGTGCTTTAAGAAACAACCAGTTTTTATCTAAGCCACCGCCGGCGATACCCAACTTTTTACCGATTAAATCGTTTGTGGAATGAATCGCCGACTCGGCGGGCACCATCAAGGCGCCTGCAGAGCTTGAGTAGGGTGCGAATTGATAGTGAAACCCGTTCGCGCGTTGTCCAATTGTCCACACCCAGTCTGCAACTATAATATGGGTTGCGCCAGCTTGTAATGCAATCTTAGTCGCCTGCGTACTAGCAAGCGGCTGAATATTCAGGGAAAAACCGTTTTCTTCATCGAGTTGGTTTCGTTTTATTGTTTGTAGCGTCCAATTAACGGTGCCAAACTCTAAAACAGAAATATTGATGGCCTCGTTTTTTTGTTCCGGCTCGCTACACGATAAAACAGCCAAAACGAGTGGTATCAAAAGAAAACGAGTAGAAAACTTGAACATGATTTTAAAAGGCAAATATTTATGTAATAAAAATAATGTGCCATAGCTTAACGTAAAGCTTGATTTGCTAGAAGTGTTAATACCAAGTCGCAACTGCAGCTTGAAATCAAACCAAACATAAGTTGGGTTTAAAATAAAAAATTCCATGACGAAAATTACTAACATTTCGACGAAGCTATAAATTTATTGACCAATAAAATTAAAATAATGTATGGTTGTATTCAATAAACGAGTATTGATGTAAGTCGTTAATATCAATGAGAATTATTTCTTTTTGATAATCATTCTTGCTTGAATAATAACTATATGAAAGACATAGCATTTTTAGAAAAGGTTGGAGCGTGTTGTACGTATGATTAAGAGTTCTGCGGTACCTATTCAAAATAAATTAATCGACCGTTTTGGTCGACAAGTGACGTATGTGCGTATTTCGGTAACGGATCGTTGTGATTTTCGCTGTGTTTACTGCATGAGTGAAGATATGGAGTTCTTGCCGCGTGAACAAGTATTAACATTTGAAGAAATCGCAACCTTATCGCGTGCTTTTGTTGAAATGGGCGTGACTAAAATTCGCATTACAGGTGGTGAGCCGCTCGTTCGTAAAGATGTTGTCGGTATGTTGGCAGAGATTTCACAATTAGACGGTTTGGATGAGTTAGTTATTACGACGAATGGATCTCAGCTTGTAAAACTTGCGGAACCGTTGAAGAAGGCGGGTGTAAAGCGCATTAACATTAGCCTTGATAGTCTAGACGCCGATAAGTTTAAGAAAGTAACCCGAGTGGGTGACCTTGATGTGGTACTTAAAGGTATACAGGCGGCCAAAAAAGCAGGCTTTGAAAAAATTAAGTTAAACGCGGTGATTCTAAAAAATAGAAATCACGATGAAGTTAATAGTTTAGTTCAGTACGCGATGGAAGAAGGGCTTGATATAAGCTTTATTGAAGAAATGCCTTTGGGCGTGGTCGATAGCCACTCTAGAGAGGAGGCTTATTATTCCAGTGACGAAATCAAGCGCGATATTGAACAGCAGTTTGACTTGCTACCCAGCACGAAGACAACGGGTGGCCCGGCGCGTTATTACAGCGTGCAAGGGTATGACAATATGGTGGGCTTTATATCGCCACACAGCCATAATTTTTGTGATACTTGCAATAGAGTTCGAGTGACAGCATCAGGTTTATTATTGCTGTGTTTAGGGCAAGAACATTCGATGGATTTAAAGCGTGTTTTGAGGGCAAATCCTACCGATTTGAATAAGGTTAAACAGGCTCTTATAGAGTCGATGGAGATTAAACCGAAAGGACATGATTTTGATATTACTGAGCAACCTGTTATCTTTAGGCATATGAGCGTAACGGGTGGTTAGTTTTTTGTTAACGTTTTAAAAATAAAATAGAACCCAGAGGAGGGTGTTATGCAGATGTCATTAGTTATAGACGCAAACAAATGTACAGGTTGTTTGCAATGCGAAATGGCTTGTTCTTATGAAGGTGAAGGTGTTTTTAACCCGACTAAGTCAAGAATTAAAATTTTCCCATTTCATGATGAAGGTATTTTCGTACCTTATACGTGTACTCAATGTGATGAAGCTTGGTGTATGCATGCATGCCCAGTAGAAGCTATCGTTATCAACAAAGCGACAGGCGCAAAAGAAATCGTTAACGATTTATGCGTAGGTTGTAAAGTTTGTACGATTGCTTGCCCATTCGGTACGGTGAACTACAACGCTGATAGCGGCAAAGTGATTAAGTGTGACCTTTGTGGCGGTGACCCAGAGTGTGCTAAAGCATGCCCAACGGATGCGATTACCTACCAAGATGCGAACTGGACAGGGTATGACAAAATGAAAGACTACGCAGCTAAAGCAGTTCCTGCTAGCTAGGCTTGGCGTATCAAATAATTTGAATTTTGGAGGAAGACAATGTCTTGGACTAAAAAGGTATTAAGAATTAATTTAACGAAGGGAACTTGTAAAAGTGAACCTTTGAATATGGAATGGGCTGAACAGTTTTTGGGCCAACGAGGTTTAGCAACTAAATACCTCACGGAAGAAGTGCCACCTAAAACGGACCCACTATCACCCGAAAACACCATGTATTTGATTACTGGGCCTTTAACAGGAACAATGGCGTCTACAGCGGGTCGTTATTCAGTGGTAACTAAGAGCCCATTGACAGGCGTAATTGCTTGTTCTAATTCAGGTGGCTTCTTCGGTAATGAAATGAAGTGTGCCGGTTGGGATATGGTTATTTTAGAAGGTAAAGCAAAAAGTCCTGTTTATATCCACATTGACGACGACGACGCACAAATTTTACCCGCCGATGAAATTTGGGGTAAATCAGTATGGGAAGCTGATGAGTGGTTACACGCCAAACATCAAGACCCTCAATTACGTGTTGCAGCCGTAGGTGTATCAGCCGAAAAAGGCGTGCTTTATGCAGGAATTATTAACGATTTACATCGTGCAGCAGGCCGCTCGGGCGTTGGCACAGTGATGGCTTCTAAGAACGTTAAAGCAGTTACTATCCGTGGTAGTAAAGGTGTGAGTGTAGATGACCCTAAGGCATTTTTCGAAGCAACCACTGCCGCGAAAAAGATATTAGCAGAAAATCCAGTAACGGGTGAAGGCTTGCCAGCATTAGGCACACAAGTGTTGATGAATGTAATTAATGAAACGGGCGCTATGCCAACGCATAACTGGAAACATTCGGTTTTTGAAGGTGCTTCTAAAATATCAGGTGAAGCGATGCTTGAAGCACGTGATACAGATGGTAAGCCTAACTTGACTAGAAATGCAGGCTGTTTTGCATGTACGATATCCTGTGGCCGTATTTCAACCATTAATCCAGAACATTTCAGTGTTCAGAACAAAGATGACTTGCATAAGTCTTACGCAGGTAACTCAGGTGGGCTTGAGTATGAAGCTGCATGGGCGCTCGGTAGTGATACAGGCATTGATGATTTAGATGCGCTTACTTACGCACAATTTGTTTGTAATGAGCAAGGCATAGATCCAATTTCATTAGGTTCTACGATTGCTGCGGCGATGGAAATGTTTGAAGAAGGCTTTATTACCACGAAAGATACCGATGGTATCGACTTGAAATTTGGTAATGCAGAAGCACTTGTTAAGTGTACTGAGCTAGTTGGAAAAGGCGAAGGCTTTGGCGCTGAGTTAGGTCAAGGTTCAGCTAAATTCTGCGCAAAACATGGCCATCCAGAGTTATCTATGACAGTACGTGGGCAAGAATTCCCAGCGTATGACCCTCGCGGTATTCAAGGTATGGGCTTAGGTTATGCAACGTCTAACCGGGGCGCATGTCACTTACGTGGTTACACAGTAGCCTCTGAAGTGTTAGGTATCCCCATTAAAACGGACCCACTAGAAACAGAAGGTAAAGCAGGTTTGCAAATCGCTTTCCAAAATGCAACGGCAGCGTTTGACTCTGCTGGTATTTGTATCTTCACCTCTTTCGCATGGTCTCTAGAAGACGTAGCGCCACAGTTAAATGCTGCGTGTGAAGGCGAGTGGACTGTGGAACGTTTAGGTGAAATTGGTGAGCGTATTTGGAACCTAGAGAGGCTTTATAACGAAGCAGCGGGTTTCGGTGGCGCATCAGACACATTACCACCAAGGCTGTTAAAAGAAGGCGCTACATCAGGCCCTGCAGAAGGTAAAGTAAGTGGTTTGGCCACTATGCTTCCTGAGTACTATGCAGAGCGTGGTTGGGCTAAAGATGGTTCTGTAACGAAAGAAACAAAGGCGCGATTAGGGCTTTAATACAGACAAGCGGCATTAAGATAGGAAAGGGCGATAACTACTGAGTTGCGCCCTTTTTCTTTTTATTAGAATTATTTAAATATACGACGAGGGGATAAGATGAAACACGTCATTATTGGCGCAGGGCCATCGGGTGTGGTTGCTGCAGAGCAGATAAGAAAATTAAATACTAAAGCGTCTATCACCATCATTGGTGATGAGCCAGAAGCGCCTTATTCAAGAATGGCTATTCCCTATCATTTAATTGGTGATATTGAAGAGAAAGGAACTCACCTTCGTCATGCAAAAGGTCACTTTAAGACGTTAAATATTGATGTACGAAATGCGCGTGTTGAAGCTGTAGACTCAACCAATAAAACGGTGTCATTAAATAATGGGGCTGATGTTTCATACGATAAGTTATTGATAGCTTCAGGCTCACGTCCAAACGCACCTTCCATTCCGGGGATAGATCAAGCGGGTGTGCACTCTTGTTGGACCTTAGAGGATGCACGTGCGATTGCAGCATTGGCAAAGCCAGGTGCTAAAGTCATTCAAATTGGGGCAGGTTTTATCGCTTGCATTATTTTGGAAGCATTAGCGCGTAGAGATGTTGACTTAACGGTAGTAGAAATGGAAGACCGCATGGTGCCTCGGATGATGGATAATGTGGCGGGCAATATGATTCAAGACTGGTGTGTAGAGAAAAATATTAATGTGTTCTCGAACGGTCAGGTGATGGAAATTGTAAAAGTGGATGGTGATCACACCTTCAAAGTTAAAGTTAAAACCCCTACAGGCGAAACAGAATTAGACGCAGACCTTGTGATTTCAGCAACGGGTGTGAGCCCTTGCGTGGATTTTCTTGCAGACTCAGGAATAGAAATTGATACAGGCATTATCATTAATAAAAACATGGAAACAAATGTGCCTGATATTTACGCTTCAGGTGATGTGGCGCAAGGTAAAGATTTTTGTACGGGTGAATATGCAGTGCAAGCTATTCAACCCACTGCAACAGAGCATGGCGTCATCGTGGCACAGAATATGGTGGGCCGCAAAGGTGCAGAGTGCGGCGGTACGATTAATATGAACGTGCTGGATACGATGGGGCTTATATCGTGCTCATTCGGTTTATGGCAAGGTGTGGAAGGGGGCGAGAGCAGTACCTTGGTGGAAAAAGACAAGTGGCGTTATATTAACCTCCAGTTTGAAGATGATGTGTTGGTGGGCGGAACAGCGATCGGAATGACGCAACATATCGGTGTGATGCGCGGATTGATACAATCTGAAACTTCATTAGGGAAATGGAAAGACAGGTTATTGGAAAACCCTCTACAGATTATGGATGCCTATTTAGCGAGCACACATACCGCAGCAATTAGATAAATATGGCAAAAATGACCGTAAAGCTGTTTGCAACGATGATGATTTATCTTCCCGTGAATAGTACGAAATCACATGGGTTTGATTATCAATTAAAAGATGAAACAACGGTCGGCTACTTGATTGATGACCTGAAGTTGCCAAGAAATGTTATTCATCTCGTGTTATTAAATGGCATCTATGTGTGTATGCAGAACTTTGAAACGACGATGTTAAAAGATGGTGATGTGCTCGCGTTCTGGCCGCAAGTAGCCGGCGGATAGAGGTGTTGGATTTAGCAGAGAAAGCCTCGATTGAAATGGGCTTTACCCGTCTAGAATTTAATAACTTATTACTTGCTCAGGATGTATTCGAGTTTACAACTAATGGCAATCGAGTCGTATTTCTCTATATGGATGGGGAGGTAAAAATGCGTCTTGGTGATGATGATTATCGTTGTATTAGCTCATGGAAAATACCGAAGATTAAAATAGATTTAGACTTCTCAGGTTTAGAAGAATCGAGTCGCCGCCCGTTTATGAATACCTTTACTAAAACGTTCCTTAAAGGTGGCGGCTAGTTAGCTGCTTTTGTTCCAAAGGTTTTTTGGTATTGTTGTATCGTAGATAAGTGCTGAGATGAGCCGCTGGCTGTTAGGTGCTGAATAATATCTTCGAGCGAAATAATTGAGGCAACCTTAAAACCATAAGAGGCCTCTACGTCATCAATTGCAGACGTATCTGCTAAGCCTTTTTCTTGTCTATTAAGCGAAATCAACACCCCAGCTGGGGTAGCACCAGCTTGCTTGATGATATCTACAGACTCTCGCACAGAGGTGCCAGCACTAATAACATCATCCACGATAAGTGCTTTGCCATTCAAATCAGCCCCCACTAATAAGCCGCCTTCTCCGTGGTCTTTTACTTCCTTACGGTTAAAAACATAGGGGATATCTCGATCGGCTATTTCTGACAAACCAATAGAAACGGCACAAACAAGTGGAATGCCCTTATAGGCAGGCCCGTATAAAATATCACATTCAATGCCTGAATCTAAAAGCGCGTGCGCATAAAAATGCCCAAGCTTACGAAGTCTATAGCCCGTATTAAAAAGCCCGGTATTGAAAAAGTAAGGGCTAACACGGCCAGATTTAAGCGTGAACTCTCCGAATTTTAACGCATCACACGCTAGGGCAAATTCGATAAAGTCTCGTTTGTAATCTTTCATTTTAGATTCGTCAGTTATAAAACAACTATTTTATACGTAAAGGAGATGGGTTTCATCGAATAAACTTATTCCGAGTCCGAGCGTGCGGTAAGTGTAATTTTCTGAGTGGCACCGTCAATATCTATCAATAGCTCTATAGGGCGACAGCAAACGCTACAGTCTTCAATAGTTTGTTGGTTGCCCTGAGAAACATCAATGTATGTATCTATTTGTTCGCCACAGTATGGGCATGGATAAGAGTGTTGAATAAGTAAGTCGTTCATTCAAGGGGAAGAAAGTGTTCTAAGGTGTTGTTTAAGAAGTTCCAGCCTTGTTTGGTAGACGTGTAGGTTAAGCCAGTTAGCAACAACAGTTTTTTATTAAGTAAATCGGCTAATATAGGTTCTATTGTTGATGAATCAACAGAAGTTCGTTGGGTGAATTGCTCCAGCGTGAAACCCTTTTTAAGCCGCAGTGCATTCAGCATAAATTCGAAAGCCAGCTCATTGTCGGCAACTATATTATGTCCACCAATAGAAGCCGGTAAGCCAGCATTTTTCATATAATCACGCGGCTGTTTAAGCTTCCAATAGCGAGAAATATTTCCATCATCTTCAGTCAGCTTGCCATGTGCACCCGCACCAATACCAATGTAATCACCGAATTCCCAATAATTTATATTGTGTTGAGACTGTTGCCCGTCACCCGCGTATGCAGATACTTCGTATTGCTTGAGCTGATGGGTGATGTGCTTTTGACACGCTGTTTGCATGTCCCAAATTGCTTCGTCTTTGGGCATGGTAGGTGGGTACTTATGAAACAAAGTGTTTTTTTCGAGTGTCAGCTGGTAGTGCGACAAATGGCCAGTTTGATAGTTCAAAGCGATATCAACATCGCTAACAGCGGACTCAACATTTTGATTAGGTAAACCAAACATCAAATCAAGGTTAATACGTTCAAACCCTGCATCTTGAGCTATGCTAATGGCACGATGTGCCTGTTCACTATCGTGAATACGTCCTAGTTTTTGCAAATGTGTATCGTTAAAACTTTGTACTCCAATAGAGAGTCGGTTAATACCCATTTGACGGAATGTAGAAAACTTATTGGCTTCAGCAGTACTGGGGTTTGCCTCTAAAGTAATTTCAATGTCATTGGAGATTCCGAGCTCTTGATTAGTTGCCGTTAGGATGCGTTTGATGCTATCGCCTGAAAATAGACTGGGTGTGCCGCCACCTATAAAAATGCTTTTTAGAGTTTTATTTTTAACGTTATTAGCTTCACGTTTTAAATCTCGAATAAGTGCATTGACGTATGCGTCTTCATTGTAATCGTCGCGTTTCTCATGCGAATTAAAATCACAATAGGGACATTTTTTAACGCACCACGGAATATGAATATAAAGGCTATAGTCTGAACAGCCTGAACTCATGGCTACTTAGCAAAGAAACCGGCTATTTGCGGCATTAGTTTTGTTAGGGCTTGAGCGCGATGACTGATAGAGTTTTTGACCGCAGATTCAAGTTGTGCCGAGGTGCAGTTTTTCTCAGGCACAGTAAATACAGGGTCGTAACCAAAGCCATTGTGACCTGATTTTTCGAAAGCGATAGAACCCTCCCAAACGCCGTGCCCTACGATTGGTGATGGGTCATTTTCGTGTGCCATAAATACCATTACGCAATGAAACCGAGCGCCGCGTTGATCTTTGGGCGTGTCAGCCAAAGCCTGCAATAGTTTATCGGTATTGTTCTCGTCATTAGAAGGTAAACCCGCGTATCGAGCGGAGTAAACGCCTGGTTGGCCATTAATCGAATCGACTTCTAAACCTGAATCATCGGCAATGGAAGGCAGCCCTGAAATGGCCGATGCGTGCCTTGCTTTAATGATGGCGTTTTCAATAAACGTGGTGCCTGTTTCAGCAACTTCAGGCACATTAAGGTGCGATTGCGAGACGACCTCGATGGCTTGTTGCCCGAGTATGGCTTGAATTTCTGCAATCTTGCCTTTGTTACCGCTAGCTAAAACTAAACGGTGGGTCATTTTTCTAGAGCATCTCGTTGGTGTTGCATAAGCTCGCTTATGCCCGATGAGGCAAGATTAAGCATTTCATCTAGCTCTTCTCGGCGAAAGGCATGCCTTTCAGCTGTGCCTTGTACTTCAATAAAACCACCCGCGTCGTTCATGATGACGTTCATATCAGTTTCGGCTCCTGAATCTTCTGGATAATCTAAATCTAAAACAGGGCCGCCGTTGTATATACCAACGGAAACAGCAGCTATTTGGCCATGAATAGGGTTTTGCTTAATTTTTTTATCGGCTAATAATTTATCAATGGCGATGGATAGGGCAACGAAACTGCCGGTAATGGATGCGGTGCGAGTACCACCGTCAGCTTGCAGCACATCACAATCGATGGTGATGGTGTAACCATCTAATGCATTAAGATCAACAGCAGCACGTAATGAACGTCCGATAAGGCGTTGAATTTCTTGTGTGCGACCACTTTGCTTGCCACGCGCAGCTTCACGTCCCATACGACTATGTGTGGAGCGAGGTAGCATTCCGTATTCTGCGGTAACCCAGCCTTGGCCTTTATCTTTTAAGAAACGGGGGACACGGCTTTCAACCGACGCTGTACAAAGAACTTGGGTGTTCCCACAAGCAATTAATACAGAGCCTTCGGCGTGTATTGTGAAGTTAGTGGTTATTTTAATGTCGCGTAATTGGTCCGCTTTGCGTCCGCTAGGTCTCATGTTGTTTCCTTGGTAAGTAAACGCGCATTATAGGCGAAACATAGCTTTGATGAATGTATAAAGTCGGTAAATTACTGTTCGAGTAGGGTGTTAATCTGAACAAAAACAGCCTAATATTCATCGTTTAAAAGAATGATAGGTTTTAAGATGATAAGAAGTATGACGGCCTTCGCGAGTTGTGAGGCAGAAGTGGACGGTTACACGCTGATTTGGGAGGTTCGTTCAGTAAACCATCGCTATCTCGATGTGTCACCACGGTTACCCGAAATATTCCGTGCTATCGAGCCGTTAGTGCGTGAAAGGACCGCTAAATATCTTAAGCGAGGCAAGGTCGATTGTAACCTTTTTTATAAAAAAGATAAAAAGGGTGAAGAAGCGATTGAAATAAATGAAGATAGATTAAGTCAGCTGTTAACTGCGGCCACTAAAATTGAAAGCAGTATGGATAAGTTTCAGGCTATTACAGCATTGGATGTTTTGCGTTGGCCAGGTATACAAGCTGAGGTTCGAGAAGACTTGGTGCTTGTTCATGAAAAGGCCATTGAGTTGCTTAACGACGCATTGGCTCAGCTTCTCAATGCTCGTGAACGTGAAGGAGCAGATATTGTTGAAATGATAGAAGCGCGTTGCATCATGATTGATGAGCAAATGGTGTTAGCAAAGAAGCGGCTTCCCGTTGTGCAGCTGCAAATTCGTGAAAAATTACAAAAAAAGATTAGTGATTTACTCGAAGAGCCTGAGCAAGCGAGGCTGGAGCAGGAGTTAGTTTACTTCCTACAAAAAATGGACGTTGAAGAAGAATTGGACAGGTTGGAATCCCACGTCAAAGAAGTTCGGAGAATATTGGGGCAGCAAGAGCCTGTGGGGCGACGTTTAGATTTTTTGATGCAAGAGCTTAACAGAGAAGCAAACACCTTAGGTTCGAAATCTGCAGACATCCAAACGACAAATATATCAGTAGAATTAAAAGTTCTTATTGAACAAATGCGCGAGCAAATTCAAAACATTGAGTAAATTAATTTAAAGCAAAATAAATGGCTACCTGTTGTAAGTTTGTATGAACAGGTGTTAGTGAAGAGGGCGAACAGTTGAGTTGGGAGATTTTAGTTCCATGTAGCTTTTTATTGTCTTGGGTGTTGGTGTATTTTTTACAAAGGCATGCTAAACGTTTCGGTTTGATTTCATCAGTAAACGAGCGGTCTTCTCATATACAGCCGACACCGCATGGAGGTGGAGTTGGCTTTGTCATTAGTGGAAGTTTAATAGGATTTCTGTTCGCTATGGGCGGCTCATCATTTTTATGGATTATCGTTACCTTGGCGTTATTGATAGCGACGATAGGGCTTTTTGACGACATTTATTCATCGCCTGCATTACTTCGGTTGTTGATCCAGATTGGCGTCAGCTTTTCTCTTATTTTGTCGCTAACTAACTTGCCGATTACAGGGCTTGTGGAAGGTGCGTTGTATTTTAAGTGGTTGTTTATTATGGCTTTAGTAATAGCGGCTGTTTGGTGGATAAATTTGTTTAACTTTATGGATGGGATAGATGGAATAGCCGCTATGCAAGCCGTGTTTATGTTGCTCTCAGGTTTAGGGTTATCATATTATGTGGAGCTTGCGAGTATCGACACACAAGAAAGCATTTGGTTGTTGTGTGTAGTTGGCGCGACGGTAGGTTTTGCCGTTCATAATTGGCCCCCAGCAAGAATATTTATGGGAGATGTCGGTAGTACTTGGTTGGCTTTTGTTATTTTTTCGTTCGCGCTTTACAGTGTTGAAATGGGTTGGTTGAGTTATACGGTATGGCTAATATTGTCGGCATTATTTATAACGGATGCGACGGTAACATTGCTGCGCCGTATGGCACTGAAAATGAAATGGTATAAAGCACATCGGAGCCGTATGTATCAGCGGTTAGCTAGACGATGGGGGAAGCACAGTAGCGTTGTTATTGCGTATTTGGCGATTAATGTGATTTGGTTGCTCCCGCTTGCGTCAATAAGCACTATAAACTCAGAATGGGCTCAAGTATGTTTGTTGGCGGCATATGTCCCATTAGTATCATTTGCAGTTGTGCTTGGGGCGGGGCGACAAGAGATGGGTGTTCAATAAGATGAACTTGGTTAGAGGCTTAAAATAGGCGCAGTACTGCTTCGTGAGCAGATAAATCAAATACTATGAAAAAGAAATATTTTAATGACTAAAAAGGGAATGCTCATTATCGTTTCTGCGCCATCTGGCGCAGGTAAGACGAGCTTAATTAAAACTTTGTTAAAACAGCTTTCGGGCGTTGTGGTTTCTGTTTCTCATACGACTAGACCCCAACGTCCAGACGAACAAGCTGGAAATGATTATCACTTTGTAGACCATAGTGTTTTTCAAAGCATGATTGATAGCGGGGGGTTTCTTGAATATGCAGAAGTGTTTGGCAATTTTTACGGAACGGCGCGCGAGTCTGTTGAGAAAGAGTTAGAGCAAGGGGGCGATGTTATTTTGGAAATTGATTGGCAAGGTGCGCAGCAAGTTAGATTAATTATGCAGAATACACGGTCGATATTTATTTTACCTCCTTCCAAAAAAGCCCTTGAAGAGCGACTGCGCAAAAGGGCGCAAGATAGCGATGAAGTTATTAAAAAGCGGATGCAACAAGCAGTTGAAGAAATGTCACATTTTGATGAATACGATTGTGTGCTGATTAATGATGATTTTGATGAGGCTCTTGCGCAATTTGCAGAGTTGATTGCTTTAAAGGCCTCATCCGTACAAGATTTGAAGAAGGACGCGGCTCAAAAAGCACTAATTCAACAGCTTTTGAACTAGATTCTAGTTGTTTCATCAACGCGCTGATTAGTCAGTTAGTTTAAGCACTTAATTTATCAAAAGATTTGTGGTATATTCGCCGCTTATTTTTTTGAATTTCAAGGGGTTTTCATGGCACGCGTAACGATTTCTGATTGTTTAGAGCACGTAGATAATAGATTTGATTTGGTCTTATTAGCAGCAAGGCGTGCGCGTCAGCTAATGGATGGGGCTGAAGAAAGTATTGATTCAAGAAATGATAAGCCAACGGTTGTAGCCCTGCGTGAAATTGCTGCGGGGAATATATCAACAGAGCTTTTAGATGCAATTGATAATCCACCCATAGAAGAATTATTTGTTGATGATTTGGACGAAGAAGAACAAGTAAATTCAGCGGTTGCAGAATAAGACGATTTAAATTTACTTTATGGCTGGCCTTAGCTAGTCGAAATAGAAGCTTTAGTGATAGACTAAAATGCCCTTGACGTTGTCAAAGGCATTTTTTTTGCATTAAAGAGTTGAGATGACAGCTAGCAATCGTACACAAGAAAAATTGCCACAAGACGAGTTGATTGACGACTTGTCAAAAGCTATCAGTGAATACCTTGATAAAGATCAAGTAAAACAGGTGGTGGATGCCTACCATTATGCTGGAAAAGCGCATGCAGGACAGTTTCGTTTAAGTGGTGAAGATTACATTTGCCACCCAGTTTCTGTCGCCATTATTTTGTCGAAAATGAAGATGGATGCCGACTGCATAATGGCGGCTATTTTGCATGATGTTTTAGAAGACACAGATTCCACTTTTGAAGACTTGGCCCAGCATTTTAATGGAAGCGTCGCAAGCTTGGTTGAAGCGGTCAGTAAGCTGACTAAAATCGACTTTAAAACGCGTGAGCACGCTCAGGCTGAGAGCATGCGTAAAATGTTTCTCGCAATGACAAAAGACTTGCGTGTCATTATTATTAAGCTAGCCGACCGGCTGCACAATATGCGAACGATTGGCGTAATGAAGCCCGCAAGTCAGCGTCGTATAGCACGAGAAACGCTAGAGTTGTATGCGCCCATTGCGAACCGTTTAGGTATGCACGACTTTCGTTTAGAGTTGGAAGATTTAAGTTTTAAGGCGAGGTTCCCGAGACGCAGAGAGATTATTGAAAAAAGAATAAAGTCTGAAAGGGGGAATCGCAAAGAAGTTTTGGACAAAATTGAGCAAGAATTGAAAGTGTGCTCAGAGAAAGCAGGTTTTTCTTGTGAGATCAAAGGGAGAGAGAAAAACTTATACAGTATTTATCGAAAAATGTATCGCCAACGAATTTCATTTAGTGAAGTATTCGACGTATATGCTTTTCGAATTATCGTTGGTACGGTGGCGCAGTGCTATCAAGCATTGGGCCTATTACATAATCTCTATAGGCCTGTCCCTGGAAAATTCAAGGATTATATTGCCTTACCTAAATCTAATGGTTACCAATCTTTGCATACGGTCTTGCTGGCACCGTTTGGTGTCCCCGTCGAGATGCAAATAAGAACAATTGAAATGGATGGGGTGGCGGAATCTGGAATTGCTGCGCACTGGCTTTATAAGACCGATGGAATCAGCCATACGATGAAAGCGCAAGCCGATGAGTGGCTACGAAACCTGCTTGAAACGCAAAAAAACAAAGATGATGGGTATGAATTTGTCGATGATTTAAAAGTAGATTTATTTCCACAAGAGTTATATGTATTTACACCGAAGGGGCGTATTGTCAAATTACCACAGGGAGCAACAACGGTTGATTTTGCGTTTTCTGTACATACGGACGTGGGCATGACGTGTGCTGGAGCGAAGGTAAACCGCCGTATGGAGCCTTTGCATACGGCATTAAGAAATGGACAAACGGTTGAAATCATCACCAGTGACTTTGCAGTTTGCAATCCAAGTTGGTTGAATTTTGTTGTAACCAATAAGGCGCGTAATGCGATAAGAAACTACTTAAAAGAATTGAAAGAGGGTGATGCTATTTCTTTGGGTGGCCAGCTATTAAATGCCGAATTAAAAGAATTAAGAACAAATCATAAAAAATTACCAGCGGACGAAATAAAAAAATTCTTAGACGAACAACAATTGGCTTCAATGGACGCATTATTAATAGATATAGGCTTTGGTAACCGCTTACCTATCCTAGTAGCGCAACAGTTAACCAGCCCAGGTGATGAAGAGGAGATGGCTTCGGGTTTGAGCAAAAAAAACGTCTCTCGAACGGCTTTGAAAGTTCATGGCGCAGATGGCATGTTAACGGACCTTGCCAGTTGCTGCCGCCCTGTACCTGGCGACAAAATCGTCGGGCTTTTTAGCCCAGGCCGTGGTGTGGTTGTTCATCGCTTGCATTGCAAAAATATTCGAGGCAATAAACACAAACATAAAGGCTGGGTGAATGTAGAGTGGGGCGATAGTATAGAAGGCGAGTTTAGTTGTGATTTGCAGCTCGAACTTATTGATGAACGGGGCGTGTTGGCGCAAATTGCATCGATGTTATCGTCATACGGCTGCAATATCGAAAACATTAATATGCGGTCAAATGTGGAGGGTTCACCCACAGATATTTTTACCATCACAGTTCGTAACAGGAAGCACCTCGCTCGAGTGATGAGGAGGTTGCGAACATTACCGTCAATTCAGAAAATCACCCGAGTTAGAAATTAAATCCAAAAGCGCCAAGGGTAAAAAAATATGCAAAAAACAATTATACATACCGATCAAGCGCCCCAGGCAGTGGGCACCTATTCTCAAGCTGTATGCGTAGATAACACGGTTTACTTGTCGGGACAAATCCCGCTTGTGCCAGAAAGTATGTTGATAGTTGAGGGTGGGATTGAAGAACAAATACACCAAGTATTTAAGAACCTTAAGGCAGTCTGCATCGCCGCAGGGGGCGATTTATCCGATATCGTTAAATTAAATATTTTTTTGACAAGCATGCAAGACTTCCCAGTTGTTAATGAAATTATGCCAACCTATTTTCAGCAGCCTTATCCAGCTCGTGCTGCGATTGGTGTTGCGGCATTACCCAAAGAATCCAGCGTAGAAATGGATGCTGTGATGGTGTTTAAAAGTAATTAATTAGACTGCCGCATTTAGTTACTGCATTAATTCCATATGCCGCAAACGGACTTTTTAGATGAGCGACCGGTAACGCAGTTAAAAGGAGTCGGCGCGAAGGTTGCCGAGAAATTACAGCGACTGGGTATACATACTATTTCGGATGTTTTATTTCACTTGCCGTATCGCTATGAAGATCGCAGCAAAGTTGTCGCAATCGGTAGCCTTGAGCGGGGAGGTTCTGCGGTGTTCGAGGGCCGTGTTGAGTTAAGTGAGGTGACTTTTCGAGGGCGTAGAACATTGTTGGTCAGGCTCAGCGATGATACGGGCTTTGTTACACTCAGGTTTTTCCATTTTTCATTAAGCCAAAAAGAAGCGCTACAACGCGGCCAGTGGCTAAGGTGTTTTGGTGAGGCGCGAGCGTTAAGGAAAGCGCGAGGACTCGAAATAATCCACCCCGAATACCAGCTGATTGACGAACAAGATCGAGGAAAAATTAATCACGGTGTGCTTCCTGTATACCCTGTAACAGAGGGGTTGCGTCAGGCATCGTTAAGAAAACTAGCGAAACAAGCAATAAGCTTGGCAAATGAGGGTGGGCAACTATTGGAGTGCCTTCCGTCATCGGTGTTGCGAGAAAATGATTGGCCGAGCTTAAATAATTGTTTAATGAAACTGCACCAACCGGGCAAAATGCCTGCAACGGGTTTGCTAGATCAGTTTGCCTTTAAGCGTTTAGTATTTGAGGAGCTGTTGGCGAACCACTTGAGCTTGAGTCGCCTAAAAAAGGTAACGCAACAGCACCCTGCGCCTGTGTTTGATAAAGGGGAGCGGCTACAACAAGATTTTTTACGCTCTCTAGGCTTCTCATTAACGGCGGCTCAACAACGGGTGATCGCTGAGATTAGGCAAGACGTGCAACGCAACGCCCCTATGCAGCGGTTACTGCAAGGGGATGTGGGTTCGGGTAAAACGGTTGTTGCAGCCTGTGCAGCCTTGTACGCAGTTTCATCCGGCTATCAAGTAGCGCTGATGGCACCAACTGAGCTGTTAGCAGAGCAGCACTTCAAAGTATTTTCTGATTGGTTGCAACCACTTGGGGTTTACGTCGCGTGGCTAGTCGGTAAGCATAAAGGAAAAACATACCAATCTATTACAAATCAAATAAGTAAGGGTCAGGCGAATGTAATCATCGGTACGCAGGCATTATTTCAAGATAAGGTGAGCTTTGCGAAGCTAGGCCTTGTGATTATCGACGAACAACACCGCTTTGGGGTGCAGCAACGCATCGCTTTAAGGGATAAAGCCGATAGCGCACAAATGCCGCATCAGCTGGTGATGACGGCAACGCCCATACCCAGAACGCTCGCTATGTTGGGTTACGCCGACTTGGACTTATCCATTATTGACGAGCTCCCCCCGGGTCGAACAGCTGTCACCACGTCAGTGGTATCAGTTGTGAAACGAGACAATGTTATTAGTCGGATAGAACAGGGGGTGAAGAATGGACGGCAGGTGTACTGGGTGTGTACCTTAATCGAGGAATCTGAGGTATTACAGTGCCAAGCTGCCGAGGATGCAGCGAAATTACTGCAACAAAGTATGCCGAATGCGCGTGTTGGGTTGATTCATGGCCGTTTAAGCGCGGACGAGAAACAAAAGATGATGACTGACTTCAAGCAAAATAAGCTAGACGTACTCGTGGCGACGACGGTCATCGAAGTGGGTGTGGACGTACCGAATGCGAGTCTTATGGTCATAGAGAATGCCGAACGGTTAGGACTTGCCCAATTACACCAGCTACGAGGGCGTGTCGGTCGTGGAGTTAAAGAAAGTCATTGCGTTTTGCTCTATCAACCGCCTTTATCTAAAAATGCGAATGAACGCTTGTCTGTTCTTAGGCAAACGACAGATGGATTTAAGATTGCTGAGGAAGATATGAAATTACGTGGGCCGGGTGAGTTGTTAGGTAAACGGCAGGCGGGCTTCTTGCGCTTTAAAATAGCTGATATGACGCGTGATGCCAAAATGTTGCCTGCAGTTGAGCTAGCCGCAGAACAAATTTTGCAAGAATCTCCAGAAGTAGTTGAGGTATTGGCTCGTCGTTGGCTGAGCAATTTAGTAGACTACGCACTGGTTTAATGGTCGTGCAACAGCGTTGAAAAAAATAAACAAATTTCTTAGTAAAGAGCCTGCTTGGCGACCGGTTGAAGAGTGGTCGCCAGATGAATTGCCGCCTAGTGTAAAAGATTGGCTGTCAGAATCGGGCTCGCTCACGCGCCGGATTAAAAATAACTTTGCAGGTGAGTTTGGTGTGCAGCTTCAAGAGCAAGGTCACGGTCAAGCTCTACCAGACGATGCAAAGCAATTAATGATTGGACCGCAGGGTGAGGCGTTTATTAGAGAAGTGGTTTTAACCGTAGCCGGAAACCCAGTGGTATTTGCGCGGACGACGGTACCCAACGCTTCATTGCAGACCTTAGATAAATTGACAAAACTGGGTAATATTCCCTTAGGTGAAGTTATTTTTAGCTACCCAGATTTGCAACGGCCACACTTACAGGTAGCTAAAATATTGATTCAAGACTTGTCAGAACACACAGCAAAAATGCTGGGTGGTGACGAGCACGTTTGGGCGCGCAGAAATACGTATAAGATAGAAGGCTGTTTATTTTTAGTCAGTGAGTTTTTTCTACCCATTATGTTTGAAGCATGAAGCTATTATTAAAAAAAGAGAATCTAGAAAATTACTGGCTGCTGATGCGTTTCAATCGCCCCATTGGTGTTTTCTTATTGCTATGGCCCACGTATTGGGCGTTGTTAATCGCGGGCGAAGGCCGGCCTGATATTTTGGTGTGCGTTGTGTTTACCTTAGGTGTGATTTTAATGCGCGCTGCAGGTTGTGTCATTAATGATTATGCAGACCGAAAAGTAGACCCGCTGGTTAAGAGAACGAAAGACCGACCCATAGCAAACGGCTCGGTGCACCCACATGAAGCGTTACAGCTGTTTTTTGTATTGATTGTTGCCGCTTTTTTATTGGTCTTGTTGATGAATAGCCTAACGATTTGGTTGGCATTGGCCGCGGTCTTTCTAGCCGCGCTTTACCCTTTTATGAAGCGTTACACCCATCTGCCACAGGTGTTCTTAGGTTTGGCATTTGGTATGTCAGTACCCATGGCGTTTGCCGCACAAACAGGCAGCCTGTCTCCTGTAGCAGGCTTGCTTTTTGTTGCAACGGCTATTTGGGCGGTGGTTTACGACACGATGTACGCCATGGTTGATCGCGAGGACGATATAAAAATTGGCGTTAAATCCACGGCTATTTTATTTGCCGAAGCCGATAAGATTTGGATTGGAATATTTCAAGGCCTATTGTTTTTTACTTTTTACCTGATAGGGCAAAAAGCAGAATTAGCTGGCTTTTACATAATCTCCTTGTTGGTCGCGCTAGGGCTGTCAATTTACCAGCAGTATCTGATAAGAAATCGTGAGCCACAAAAGTGTTTGGCGGCATTCTTAAATAATAATTACTTGGGTATGGCTATATTTATAGGAATTCTTGCTGACTATATAAGCGGCTAGGCGCGGGCAAAAGCCCAAATTTCAACGCGTTTTACCCCCGCTTTTTTTAAAGTTTTTGCAATTTCATTGGCCGTTGAGCCGGTCGTCACAACGTCGTCAATCACGGCAACAAAGTCTAACGGTTTGTCCAGTGTGAAACTAAAGGCTTTATTGAGGTTTTTTTTGCGCTCGTGTGCCTTTAAATGGGTTTGACTTGTTGTGTTAATGGTTCTTTTGCAGGCGTTATGAAGTAACGGAATATTTAATTCACGCTGCAAATAATGCGCAATTTTTTCAGACTGATTAAAACCGCGTTCGCGGTGCCGAATCGGGTGTAATGGAACGGCAATTAGAGCTGACGGCATGAGTGCTTGGTTTTTCATGCGTGCTGCGATGAGCAGCCCGATGGTTCTAGCGCAGCTATATTTAGCGTTGAATTTAAGCGATTGGATTAAAAAACGCGGCAGCCCCTGATAGGCGTATAGGCCAACGGCTTTGTCGAAATGGGGTGGGTTTTTTAAACACTTGCCGCACGTGCCGTTAATGTTTTTAGGTAAAGGCGCGTCGCACGAGTCGCAGCTGTTTTTATTTTCAATAAAATCACCCAAGCATGCGCCACACAAATCTAATCTATTGTGCCCGGCTGCATTGCAGCTGAAGCAGGTATAGGGGTAGAAAATTAATTGTATAAAATTTAACCAGTTGTTCATATTTTATGTAAATAAAATTGACAATCAAAGTGCCTAATGTACCATTCGCACTAATTAAAATGAGTGAGTTACAAACATGAGCACAACGCCTGAAGCGCTAACAACGAAAAAACATATACCGCAAAATATTGTTAACCCATCTCGTGAATTACAAGAGATTCAAGCATTGTTTGCGATGTCTTTCAATGATTTGCTTTTTAAAGCACAAACTGTACACCGTGAACACTTTGATCCAAATGCGGTTCAGGTAAGTACGTTATTGAGTATTAAAACCGGTTCGTGCCCAGAAGATTGTGCTTATTGTCCACAAAGTGTTCGATATGACACGGGCTTAGATAAAGAGGCGTTGATGGAATTGGATGCCGTTGTAGAAGCGGCAAAAGAAGCCAAGGAAAGTGGCGCAACGCGTTTTTGCATGGGCGCTGCATGGCGTAGCCCGAAAGATCGTGATTTAAATAAAGTGACGCGTATGGTTGAGGAAGTTAAATCACTCGGCTTAGAAACCTGCGTGACTTTAGGGATGTTAGAAAAAGGCCAAGCAAAGCGGTTAAAAGACGCAGGGCTGGATTACTACAACCATAACTTGGATACTTCTGAGGAGTATTACAGCGAGATTATTACCACGCGGACCTATCAAGATAGATTAGACACCATTGACCACGTGCGCGATGCAGGCATCAGCGTGTGTTGTGGTGGTATTGTTGGTATGGGCGAAGGGGAAGAGGATCGTGCAAAAATGTTGCAGTCATTAGCTAATTTGGATCCGCAGCCAGAAAGCGTGCCGATTAACCAGTTGGTGCAAGTTGAGGGAACACCGTTAGATAGCGTTGATTCCATAGATTCGATTGAATTTGTTAGAACCATCGCGGTAGCGCGTATCTTGATGCCAAAATCGTACGTGCGGCTTTCTGCAGGGCGAACTGAAATGAGCGATGAAATGCAGGCCTTGTGTTTCTTTGCTGGAGCTAACTCAATTTTTTATGGTGAAAAATTACTCACGACAGAAAACCCAGAGGAAAATGCCGATCAAAAGCTATTCGACCGTTTAGGCCTTCATCCTGAAACAGCTTAAGGTGTTTTTCATATGGATTCCTGGGATTTTGCTGGGCGCTTAGCGCAGTTAAAACAACAAGACTTATATCGTTCGAGACAGATTATTAATGGGCCGCAAGGGGTTGAGGTTCACCTCGACGGTGTTTGTTATAACAACTTTTCAAGCAATGATTACCTAGGGCTTGCCAATCACCCCCTGGCAATTAAAGCGTTTAAAGCGGCTAGCGAAAAATACGGTGTCGGTAGTGGTTCGGCGCACTTAATCTGTGGACATAGTGCAGAGCACCACGCCTTGGAAGAAGAGCTGGCGAGCTTTACTGGGCGCGATCGAGCACTGGTTTTTTCCACGGGTTATATGGCAAACATAGGGGCTATCTCGGCGCTAGTGGGTCAACAGGACGCGGTGTTTGAAGATAAGCTCAATCATGCCTCTTTGATTGATGGCGGGCTGATATCAGGTGCGCGGTTTAGGCGTTATCCCCACGCAAACGTCAATCGCTTAGCGGAGTTATTGCAGCAGTCGGCAGCTGATAAAAAATTAATTGTAACGGACGGTGTGTTTAGCATGGATGGGGATGAAGCGCCATTGCGGGGCTTGATAGAGCAAGCTAAGAAAACACAGTCTATGTTGATGGTAGATGATGCGCACGGCATTGGCGTATTGGGGCATACGGGTGGCGGTTTGTTACAGCAACAAGGCGTTAGTCAGGAGCAAGTGCCGGTGTTAATGGGCACGTTCGGTAAAGCACTCGGTTCGTTTGGGGCGTTTATCGCGGGTAGTGAGGAATTAATTGAGACGCTCATCCAACTTGCTAGGCCCTATATTTACACCACGGCTCCGCCAGCCGCTGTTATGGCAGCAACACGGGCGAACTTAAAACTATGTATCGAAGACGGTTGGCGGCGTGAAAAGCTAGTCGCCTTAGTCGAGCAATTTCGTACGGGGGCGAAACAAATTAGTTTGCAGCTGCTTGAGTCGTCCACACCGATTCAAGCGGTGGTATTGGGCGATAATGAGTTGACCATGGCCGCTAGTGGCGCGTTAAAGAAAAAAGGTTTTTTAGTTGGGGCTATTAGAAGCCCGACCGTACCGCAAGGCAGTGAGCGCCTGCGCATCACATTTTCAGCAAGTCATTCCAGCACCCAAGTGGATGAATTGCTGTCCGCCTTGAGCGAGGTTGTTTGAGGTGAAGCTACACCAAACAACGAGTGGGGAAGGCTCAGACCTTGTTTTACTACACGGCTGGGGGATGAGTTCACTCGTGTGGCAAGAATTAGTCGAATCGTTGCAAGACTCTTTTAGAGTGACGTGTGTGGACCTGCCCGGGCACGGGCTTAGCCCTTGTGTAGGAGTTTGGTCGATTGAGGACGTGGTTCATCAGCTAGTAGAGCAGTTGCCGCAACGATTTTGTCTATTGGGTTGGTCGCTCGGTGGAATGCTCGCGCTAAAGTTAGCGGCGCAGCACCCCGAACGGGTAGAGAAGCTAATGATGCTGGCGAGTTCTGCAAAATTTGTACGAGCAGAGTCTTGGGCTGCGGCACAAACAAAGGAGGTATTGCAGCAGTTCGCCGAACAGTTAAGGAAAGACTCAAAGGCAACGATAAAAAGATTTATGTTATTGCAAACGCAAGGCGTGAATCAGCCAGAAAAAATCACCAAGCAGTTAAACGCGTTGTTAACTGCACAACAGCTGCCTTCACATGATGGCTTGCAAAGTGGACTTAGCGTGCTGCAAGAAGTAGACCTTCGACCTGAACTGGCCGAATTAAAAGTGCCTGTGGCGATGTTGTTGGGAGAAAAGGATAAACTAATCCCGCAGGCGGCAGGTGAATTATCCCAAAGCATTAATGAGGCGTTGGCGTTGTACGTGATTAAAGGCGCATCTCACGTACCTTTTTTGTCACATAAAAAAGAAACAAAAGCGCAAATTAACCGTTTCTTTTTGCGCAATGAACCTTAATCAACCGATGTTAGCCTGTTTTGATAAGTCGCAGGTGCGGCGTTCTTTTGATCTTGCATCGGGTAAATATAATCATTTCGCATCACTACAAAGAGGTATCGGAGAAAAGCTGTTAGCCCGATACCAAGACGTGAAAAGCCTGCCTGAAAGAGTGTTGGATATTGGTTCGGGCACTGGCTTTTTAACCATGAAATTGCAAGAAGCCTATCCCAGCAGCACGGTTTCAGCCTTGGATTTATCGCTCGGTATGTTGCAACAAAGCCGATCGCTTTCTGCAGATAGTGCTGCTAACTATGTTTGTAGTGATGCGGAGGGATTGCCTATTCGCAGTATAGTATTGGATTATGTGTTTTCAAACTTAGCCTATCAGTGGTGCCCCAATTTGCAAGACGCGTTTAGTGAAAGTTATCGAGTATTGAAGAACAAAGGAGCTTTTGTTTTTAGTACGTTCGGGCCCAACACCTTAAATGAACTGAGAGACGCGTGGGGCGAAGTGGACGATGGTGTTCACGTTAACTCTTTCGTTTCGCTTAAAGACATTAGGCGTCAACTTAAAGCTGTGGGTTTTGTAGATATATCGTTACACGCAGAAAATATTGTGTTGCATTACGACAGTGCCAAGGCGGTGATGAAAGATATAAAAGGTATGGGTGCACACAATATTAATCATACGAGACGTAAGGGCTTGACCGGTGTCGGTCGCTTTAAAAAGTTGCAGCTCGCTTATGAATGCAAGCGCTGTGAGCAAGGGCTACCGGCCACCTATCAAGCGATTTATGCTGTTTGCCATAAGCCATTCAAGAAATAAGCGGGGGTTTATGAAAAAAGGCTTTTTTATTACAGGAACAGACACAGAGGTTGGAAAGACCTATGTAGCCGTTGAGTTAATGCGCTTACTTAGTCAACGCAATAAGAGAGTAATCGGCTTTAAACCAGTGGCCGCAGGTGCAGCAGAAATTGATGGTGTTCTGATGAACAGCGACGCGTGCCAACTATTAGCGCATTCTACGCCCAAGCCTCCTTACGCATTGCTCAATCCGTATTGTTTTAAACCCGCTATAGCGCCGCATATAGCAGCTGATGCGACGGGTGAGACGATTGAGATTGAAAAAATTCAATCGAATTATGAGCAACTGGAAGCGATGGCAGATGTAATGGTTGTTGAGGGTGCAGGCGGTTGGGCAACGCCTATCAACAATAAAGCGGGGCTCGACGACGTAGCAAAACAATTGAATTTACCCATTATTCTTGTGGTTGGGCTTAAGTTAGGCTGCATTAACCACGCGCTTTTGACAGAAGCGGCAATCATTCAAAAAGGTTGTACGGTGATAGCTTGGATTGGTAATGAGGTGTTGCCTGCATTTAAGGAAAAAGAAGCGAATGTGTTAGCCCTCAAAAGCCGTTTGCAAAGCCCGTGTTTAGGCGTGGTCAGTTTTCAACCAGGCAAGCAAAAAAGCGAGCCATCTGAGCAAATAAACACACAACTTTTACTTGATTATTTAGTCGATTTTAGCTAAATTGCGCTCGGATAAATCGCCTCAAATTTTATGAGGCCGATGGAATTAAGTAGTCGTAAAAAATAAGGGAGATTGTTTCTGTGAAAAAACTAAAGCAACTATTAGCGAGTGGTGCTTTGTTGACATTTGTCTCGGGCCTTACGCATGCAGACTATGGGCTTAACATGCCTGTGGGTGTAACCGAAACCAGTCGACAAGTCTACGATTTGCACATGCTAATCTTATGGGTTTGTGTGGCTATTGGCGTTGTCGTGTTTGGTGCGATGGTTTATTCAATGATTTACCACCGTAAATCTCAAGGCGCAGTAGCTTCTCAGTTTCACGAAAGCATGACGGCTGAATTAGTTTGGACCGTTATTCCTTTTATCATTTTGATTGTAATGGCAATTCCAGCCACCAAAGTATTAATCGATATGCATGATTCGTCAGAAGCGGATATGACCGTTAAGGTTACGGGCTATCAGTGGAAGTGGCGTTATGAATACATCGACGAGGGCGTGGACTTTTTCAGTTCATTAGACGCTGCGAGTAACGAAGCGCGCCAACTCGGTTCTGACATTGACCCAGCAACAGTAGAAAATTATTTGTTAGACGTGGATCACCCTCTAGTTATTCCAGTGGGTAAGAAAGTCAGAATATTATTGACAGCAGCCGACGTGATTCACGCGTGGTGGGTGCCTGATTTTGGCTGGAAAAAAGACGCTGTTCCAGGTTTTATTAATGAAGCTTGGGTTATCGTTGACGAGCCAGGTATATATCGTGGCCAGTGTGCAGAGTTATGTGGGCGTGACCATGGGTTTATGCCGATTGTTGTTGAAGTTAAATCTGAAGAAGATTACGCAGTTTGGTTGACGGCACAGAAAGATACGGCGGCAGCGGCAAAATTAGCGGCAATAGAGGATCTTGACCCTAGAGAATTAAAAATGAAGGGTAAAAAGGTTTATCGCTCAACCTGTGTGGCGTGTCATCAGAAAAAAGGTGAAGGCGTTCCAGGTGTGTTCCCAGCCATTAAAGGTAGTGTTGTAGCTACGGGTAATATTGATAAACATATTAATCTTGTTATGAACGGTAAAGCAGGTACAACGATGGCGGCTTATAAAGATCAGCTCAGTGATGTTGAGCTAGCAGCCGTTATTACCTATCAACGAAACTCATTGGGCAACAAAGTAGGCGACGTGGTTCAGCCTAAAGAAATTGCTGCATTAAGATAATCAGGAGATTTATAAAATGGCGACTGTTATAGATACACACGACGATCATCACGATCACGGTCCAGCATCTGGCTTAATGCGTTGGGTTACGACGACTAACCACAAAGATATTGGTACTTTATATTTACTCTTCTCACTCATCATGTTTATGGTGGGTGGCGCAATGGCGATGGTTATCCGTCTTGAATTGTTTCAACCAGGCTTGCAGTTTGTAGATCCTAGTTTCTTTAATCAGATGACCACGGTCCACGCGTTGGTGATGATTTTCGGCGCAGTTATGCCAGCCTTTGTTGGTTTAGCAAACTGGATGCTTCCTATTATGGTAGGCGGTCCTGATATGGCGCTGCCGAGGATGAACAACTGGAGCTTCTGGATTCTTCCTTTCGCATTTGCTATGTTACTCGGTACCTTCTTTATGGATGGTGGTGCACCCGCAGGTGGTTGGACAATTTATCCTCCACTGGTACTGCAAGGCGGTGATGGCTTTCCCTTCATGATTTTCGCAATCCATATGATGGGTATTTCATCTGTGATGGGTGCGATTAACGTGATTGTGACCATTCTTAATATGCGCGCTCCCGGTATGACGTTGATGAAAATGCCTTTGTTTGTATGGACGTGGTTTATTACAGCTTACCTATTGATTGCCGTTATGCCTGTGTTAGCCGGCGCGGTCACCATGTTGTTAACAGATAAGTTCTTTGCGACAACATTTTTTAATGCTGCCGGTGGTGGTGACCCTGTGCTGTTCCAGCATATCTTCTGGTTCTTTGGACACCCTGAAGTGTATATTTTGATTCTGCCAGCCTTTGGTATTGTGTCTCAAATCATTCCGACTTTTGCACGTAAGCCGTTATTTGGCTATAGCTCAATGGTGTATGCAACATCTTCAATTGCCTTCCTATCATTTATTGTTTGGGCTCACCATATGTTTACCGTGGGTATGCCGCTGCAAGGTGAATTATTCTTTATGTACGCCACCATGTTGATCGCGGTACCAACGGGTGTGAAAGTGTTTAACTGGATTTCCACAATGTGGAAAGGCTCAATGACCTTTGAAACACCGATGTTGTTCGCGATCGGTTTTGTCATCATGTTTACCATTGGTGGTTTTTCAGGTTTGATGTTGGCAATCGCTCCAGCTGATTTTCAATACCACGATACTTACTTTGTTGTTGCGCATTTCCATTACGTGTTGGTAACGGGTGCAATTTACGCGATTATGGCGTCAGTTTATTATTGGATTCCAAAATGGACGGGCCACATGTATAGCGAGAAAATGGGGCAATGGCACTTTTGGATATCTACCGTATCTGTAAACGTATTGTTCTTCCCTCAGCACTTCTTGGGTCTTGCGGGTATGCCACGTCGTATCCCTGATTACTCTGTGCAGTTTGCAGAATTCAACATGTGGTCGAGTATTGGTGGTTTTGTGTTTGGCTTGTCGCAAGTGTTCTTCTGCTACATTGTTTACAAAACAATTAAAGGCGGTGAGAAAGCGACGGATCAAGTATGGGAAGGCGCAGAAGGTTTGGAGTGGACATTGTCTTCACCTCCGCCGTACCATAGTTTTACAGAAGCGCCAGAAGTTAAATAAGTTAATAGCGCCTAGCTCAGGCTGGGCGCACGCTTAAATAAAATGAGTGAGCAAAAAAGAAAAAATGTCATTGCGATGGTTATATTGGTTGTTATAGCGCTTTCATTTTATTTAGGATCTTTTGTGTTTTTAACCAATAATTAGTGTCTAAAATTAGAGCGCTAACTAAAAAGTAAATAAAAATAGGTAAATTTTATGTCTTTAGAACACGCGTATTACATTCCACATGATGCCAAATGGCCTATCGTCGGTTCGATTGGCTTAACCTTATTGCTGGGTGGTTTTGCTGCTCAGTTAAATGGCTCGTCTGCTGCTGGTATGGCGATGTTGGTCGGTTTCCTAGTTTTGGTTTATATGATGTTTGGCTGGTTCGGTGAAGTTATTGATGAAAGTGAAGCAGGCACCTATACAAAGCTTGAAGACGTATCTTTTCGTATGGGCATGGCGTGGTTTATATTTTCTGAAGTGATGTTCTTTGCGGTTTTCTTTGGCGCGCTTTACTACATACGCATCTTTTCTTTGCCTTGGCTTTCAGGGGAAGGTGCAGGCGTTGCCACTCAAGAATTTCTCTGGAAGGGCTTTGAGAATGTATGGCCATCAAATGGCCCTGCGAGCGTAGGCGGTGAATATGAAAAAATGGGCCCATGGGGCTTACCCGCGATTAATACGCTTATTTTGTTAACAAGTGGCGTTACCGTTACTTGGGCGCACTGGGGTTTGGTCGCCAATAAACGTAAGCAACTGATTATGGGCTTAGCCGCTACCGTTTTATTAGGATTTATATTTGTAGGATTGCAAGCGTTGGAATATAGCCACGGTTATAACGAGTTAAACCTAACGCTTGGTTCAGGCGTGTACGGCTCTACCTTTTATATGCTAACGGGTTTCCACGGTTTTCACGTAACGGTAGGTGCAATTATGCTAACGGTGATGTTATACCGTAGTATGAAAGGTCACTTTACGCCAGAGAATCATTTTGCTTTTGAAGCTGCCGCTTGGTACTGGCACTTTGTGGACGTTGTTTGGTTGGGCTTATTTATATTCGTCTACTGGTTGTAAGAACAATAAAATATTAAAAAAGGCGCTACTGTGTAGCGCCTTTTTTATACCTACGAGGCAGAAGTTTTATTCTGTTTTATCTAATTCTTGCGTTACAGCGGGTTGAGCCGTTGGTGCTATAGGTAATAAACCATGTGGTTGGATATAACCGAGCAAAGACGCGAGAATGAGTGAAATAAACAAGAAAAGTGACAGGCCAATTCTAATAGCTAATGATTTAACAACGGCCTTAGGCTGCGATTTTTTACTAAACAAATGATAATAAGCCTTAAACAGATTATAGATAATTGCAATTAGGGCAAAAACAATAAGATACTTAAATAAAGGTGACATGGTGTTGGTCTCAAATGATTTGGGGTATTGTCATTTAAATAGCAGGCAATAATCAAACTAATTTTAATAGATGAAATTTAAAGCAAATTTATTACTCACGTTTCTTGCCATATTAGTACTTGGGTTGCTGCTCAGTTTAGGTGTTTGGCAATTAGATAGAGCAGATGAAAAACAAGCGCTGTTAGATATGCAGGCGGATAGGATAAACTTGCGCCCGGTCGATTTAAGTCAGGTTGACCTACAGGATAATGATTTACGTTATTTGTCTGTTAGGGCTTTAGGTGTGGCCGATACAGCACATCAAATTTTGATTGATAATCAAGTGAAAGATGGAAGGGTGGGTTATTTTGTTATGACCCCTCTAAAACTAAAAAGCGGACGTGCAGTATTGTTAAATAGAGGCTGGGTTGCAGCAGGAAACGACCGACGGGTATTACCTAAGGTTGCATTAAGCATCGTTGAGATGTTGGCTGTTGGAAAATTAGATAAATTTCCCAGTGTCGGTATCAAGCTGAAAGGGGCGGATACGCTTAGTGAAGGTTGGCCAGCGGTGGTGCAGCTTATAGACGTGGGTAAGGTCTCTAAACGATTGGGTTATCGGGTGGAGAATTATCAAATGTTATTAGAGGGTACACAGCCCTATGGGTTTGATCGTGACTGGGTGCCACTAAAAATGGGGCCAGAAAAACACCACGGCTACGCGTTTCAATGGTTTGCGCTGGCGTTAGCTTGGGTCACACTTTATTTTGTATTAACTTTAAAGAGGCGGCATGAATGAGCTCAATGATTAAAAACCGGCTGAAACTAATATTTATTACGGTGTTATTTGCTTTACCCGTTATGACGGCTTGGTACGTGTATAAAAACCCTGAGCTATTAGAAGGTGCGAAAACCAAAAACTATGGGGAATTAATCTCTCCGGCAATTCCAACGACGCTCGGGGATTATTTTATTGCTGGAGACGCCGATGTTAGCCATCTAAAAGGTCGTTGGATGGCATGGCATATTGATTTAGACGGGCGTTGTGATGAGGCATGTGGCCAATCTGTGCATATGATGCGTCAGTTGCACGTACTATTGAATAAGGATTCAGGCAGGTTACATAGAATCTATCTAGATAAGGCAGACGCAGCACGCGGAACGACAAAGCCTGAGTTGGCAGAAGATAAAGAGCTAACTATTTTTGTGTGGCAACAAATGCATGCAGATACACTAAAAGGTTTAGTGCCTAACCTTTTAGATGGTGATATTTTATTGTTTGACCCGTTAGGGAATCTAATGATGAGGTATCAGCAAGGCGCGGACCCGTATGGGATTAAGAAAGACCTAAAGCTATTGTTTAAGGCGTCTCAAATAGGCTAGCAGTATGTTCAGGAATTTAACCATTTTCGCTATTCTCTTGGCATTGCTCGTTGTTGTATTGGGGGCGTACGTGCGCCTTTCAGACGCAGGCCTAGGCTGCCCAGATTGGCCAGGCTGCTATGGAAGTTTGATTGTGGACGAGTCACAAGAAGGTATTGCAAATGCGGCTGAAAACTATCCTGAGCGCCCGCTAGAGGCATCAAAAGCATGGAAAGAGATGATTCATCGCTATTTCGCCAGCACATTGGGTCTGGTTATCTTAATTTTGACCTTTATGGCTTGGAAGAGGCCGCAGTTAGGACAACGTGGTTTGACGATAGGGCTATCCTTACTCGTTATGTTTCAAGGTGCTTTAGGTATGTGGACGGTCACCTTGTTAGTTAAACCAGTCATTGTTATGAGTCACTTGTTAGGTGGCTTGGCGACACTTAGTTTATTGCTGTTACTCTTATTACGCGTTAGTAGCAGCCGGTTACAAAGTAGTCAGCAGACCCGTTCTATAAAAAAATTAGCGACAATTGGGCTTGTGGTGTTAGTTGCGCAAATCGCGTTGGGTGGATGGACGAGCACAAATTATGCAGCGTTGGCTTGCCCAGAATTCCCCACCTGTTTTGGGGAGTCTTGGAACCCTGACGTAGATTACAAAGAAGGTTTTGTCTTGTGGCGTGGTTTGGGTGTTGATTATGAATTTGGCGTGTTAAATAATGAAGCGCGCGCGGCAATTCATTGGGTACATCGGATTGGAGCATTAATCACCGCGGCCGTGTTGGGTCTGTTGGCCTTTATGTTATTAAAGCGAGCGGCGATAAAAGAATCGCTTATTTTGCTCAGCGCCCTATCAGCTCAAGTGTTATTAGGTATATTTAACGTCTTGTTAAATTTGCCTCTACACATTGCAGCCGCGCATAATGGTGTGGCCGCACTATTGTTATTGAGTTTGGTTTATATAAACTTCCGGCTCAATAAAGAAACACCATAATTAAGGGTCCATTTTGACTGAGAAAACTATAAATCAAACGCCCGAACACGCTAGTTGGAAGAGCTATTACGAGTTGTGTAAGCCAAAAGTCGTGATGTTGATTGTTTTCACCGCTGTAGTGGGTATGTTTTTAGCGGTGCCCGGCATGGTTCCTTGGCAGCCGTTAATTTTTGGAACCATAGGCATTGGCTTTGCGGCTTCATCGGCCGCAGCGATTAATCATTTTTTGGATCAAGAGTTTGATGCAAAAATGGCGCGTACACAAGGGCGGCCTTTGCCGCATGGTGATCTTACGAGCGCACAGGTGTTGGGCTTTGCCTTCTCACTGGGCATCATTGCTATGTTGGTTTTAATATTTTTGGTTAATGAATTGACCGCACTTTTAACCTTTATCTCATTAATAGGTTACGCCGTCATTTACACCGTCTATTTAAAACACGCGACGCCACAGAACATTGTGATTGGCGGCGCGGCCGGCGCAGCGCCACCGGTACTTGGTTGGAGCGCGGTAACGGCGACAATTGACCCGCATTCTCTTTTATTATTTTTGATTATCTTTATTTGGACGCCACCGCACTTTTGGGCTTTAGCTGTCGCGCGTAGAGATGAATATGCCAAGGCTGGGATCCCTATGTTACCGGTCACTCATGGGGCCGATTTTACCCGCTTACATATCGTGTTCTACACGGTCTTGTTGCTGCTAGTTACCTTGCTTCCATATTTAACAGGGATGAGTGGCTTGCTGTATTTGGTCACGGCGGTAGGGCTTGGTCTCAGATTTTTGTATTACGCGGTGCTGCTTAAAAAAACAGCCGACGATAAAATTGCTATGGAGGCCTTTAAATTTTCCATAATCTATTTAATGGTTTTGTTTGCTGTTTTACTCATCGACCATTATATTTAATAGACTACCTCACGATATCGGAGTGATATATGAAGCTTCTTATAATCTGCTTAATGACACTGCTTCTGTGCGTCAGTGTTGCTGCGGCGAATGAGTTTACCGAAGGCCGAGATACAAATAGTGTACAGGCGGTTAAATCACTTGAAGGTTATGCAAAATATAAGATGGGGCAGTATAAAGAAGCGCGTGAAATCTGGTTGGAATTAGCAGAGCTAGATAATGCCACGGCGATGATCAATTTAGCTAATTTGTACGAGCAAGGACAAGGCGTTGATCAAGATTATAAACAATCAAATAGTTGGTTAGAAAAAGCGGCAGCGTTAAATGACCCAAGGGCTCAATTTCAGTTAGGTATGGCCTATGAAAAAGGAACGGGCGTGGAAAGAAATCCGCAGCGAGCCGCTGAGTGGTTTGAAAAGGCAGCCATTAATGGCGATATGGTTGCGCAGTTTAACCTTGGCGTTATGCTGGCGACGAACTATGGAGAAGGGCATGCAACGAGTAGTCCAACGCAACGCGAAAAAGCCACTTCGTGGTTAAAAAAGGCCGACGAGAATGGACATACAGACGCCGCGGAATTCTTAAAGGTGTTAGCAACGCTTCAATAATCTTGATGGGTTAAACTCACTTTTGCATGCATAAACTAAAACAAAAAAATCGCATAAGTCAAATCATGGTGTCCTTAGCTTGGATATCACTTTTGGTAATGGTATCCATTGGTTTTGAGCGATACCTGCAAAAACAAGAAAACCCAAATGATAGGCCTGCTGAAGTTCTTACAGCTGACGGTTCCACGGCTGTAGTGAAGCTATTACAAAACAGGCAAGGGCACTACATCGCAGAAGGGAAACTAAACGGACACTGGGCAAGTTTGATTCTCGATACTGGTGCGACAAATATCAGCATCCCGGGTGATGTTGCAGATCGGATGGGGTTAAAAGAAGGGATACCAGAAAGAACGCGCACGGCCAACGGCGATATTATCGTTTTTAAAACGGTTTTGGATTCGGTGAAACTCGGTGCGATTGAGTTAGTAAATGTGCCAGCACACGTTAATCCACACATGAAAGGTGAAGGTGTACTGCTTGGGATGAGTTTCTTAAAGCACCTCGATATGAATCAAAAAGACGGTGCGTTGACGCTACGCTTAAAACAAATTAAATCTATAGATAGCCGTAGCCGTTATTAAACGAGCTGGTTTGAAGCTGATTCGAGTAAGTTAGCTTTAATCTTTTTCATGGCGTTACTTTCAATCTGCCTGATGCGTTCCGCTGAAACATTAAATTTATCAGCTAATTCATGCAAGGTAGCTTTTTTATCACCTAACCAGCGTTCTGCAAGTATCGCCTGACTGCGTGCGTCTAGATTACTTAGTGCGTTGTGTAGTAACTGAGTGTTACTTGAAGATTCATTCTGTGCTTCAACTACAGACGCAGGGTCGTGCTCTTCATTCGTTAAAAAAGCAGCCGGTGTGAAGTTTGTTTCCTCTGAACTAGCAGGCGAATCATCTTGGTGACCATCAAAGGCCATATCGTGGCTGCTGAGGCGTTTTTCCATCTCATAAACGGCTGATTTATCAACGCCTAGGTCATTAGCGACCGCTTCAGCTTCAGATTCATTGAACCAAGCGAGGTTCTTTTTATTTTTTCTTAGGTTAAAAAATAATTTACGTTGGGCTTTAGTCGTAGCAATTTTAACGATGCGCCAGTTTTTAATTACGTACTCATGAATCTCAGATTTAATCCAATGTACGGCATAAGAAACGAGGCGTACGCCAACGTCTGGATCGTAACGTTTTACGGCTTTCATCAAGCCAATGCTGCCTTCTTGAATCAGGTCAGGTAGTGCAAGACCATAACCCATATAGCTACGGGAAATATGCACGACATAACGCATATGGGCTAAAACAAGCATACGCGCGGCCTCAAGGTCATTATTGTCACGTAAGCGAATAGCCAGCGCAATTTCTTGCTCTGCACTGAGCGCAGGTGTCGCACAGACTGACGTAATATAAGCGTCTAATGATCCTGCTGATAAGCTTGTAGGTACTGCTAATGCTTGTGTCATAAGGCCTCTTATTCGTTAATGGTTTTAGCACTCACCACTTGAGAGTGCTAATTATAGCAAAAGTTCTTTAATTTGGGGACGTGTAAGCTTAAATTAGGGTGTTGAGGAAAAAAGAAGGGAATAAGACGGTTATTGCTCAAGGCGTGATAGGTGGCGGCTGACAACAACCCAAGAGCCGACAACACCGAGTAAAATTGCAAATACTAGCCAAAACAAAATGCTCAAAAAGGGCATATAACTAATTTGGAACGAGTTGCCATAGAGTTTAGAAAGAATACTCGTGGGGCCGTCAATTAGCCAAATAGAGAGGGTGACTAATAGGCACGCTAAAACCCCGCCAAAAACACCGTACCAAAAGCCGCTGTAAATAAATGGCCGGCGGATAAAAGCGCGAGTTGCCCCTACGAGGCGAGTTACGTCAATTTCATCGCGTCGGTTTTGTAGCTCTAAGCGAATGGTATTGCTGACGATAAGTAGAACCGCTATGCCGAGCAACAGAACAATGATGCTAACGGTGCGCTCGGCGATGTTGAGGAGTGCATTAAGGCGTTTCAGCCAAGCCATGTCGATTTGTACGTTCTGTGTTTCAGAGTTCTGCTCTAGTTCATCGCGGAGCGATTGTATGGCTTCTTCAGATAAATTATCGTCCGTAGGAGTTATCTGAATAAGGTGGGGCAAAGGGTTCTTTTCTAGCGTATTAAGTGCTGCGCCAAAGCCGCTATATTCGCGAAATTCTTCAAGGGCTTGTTGCTTATCTATCAAGCGAACATGACTGATTTTTGGATTTTCTTTAAGCGTGTTACTTAGGTGCTCAGCTGCTTCTTGTGTCACATGGTGTTTCAAGTAAAGCGAGATGTTATGGTTTAAATCGATATTTCCACTGATAGATTTAAAGTTATCAATCGCAACGAGCATACCTGCTGGCAGTGACAGAGTGATTCCAATAACGCCGATAGTCATCATGAAATTAAAAGGTGTACGGGCAAGACAGCCCAAGCTGGCAAAGAACGTATGCAGGTGAATGTGTATATACGCTGTAAGACCAAAAGGTGGCCCTGAATGAAGCGTGTTTTGCCGACGACTAGCCATGGTAATCGTGTTCTTGAGGTAATTGCCCGCCAGACAATACGAGTGTGCGATAGCCAAGGCGGTTAATGAGTGAAATATCGTGGCTTGCAATTAATACCGTTACGCCCACTTGGTTAAATTGCTCAAACAAACCCATAATTTCTTCTGAAAGACGTGGGTCAAGGTTACCGGTTGGCTCGTCGGCCAAAAGCATAGGGGGTTTACTGACGATCGCACGCGCAATTCCTACACGTTGTTGTTCACCCCCAGATAATGAAATAGGGTAGCGTTGCTCTTTCCCAAGCAAGCCGACTTTATCAAGCGCGGCACGTACGCGTCGGCTGATATCTTGGTGTCTAAAGCCAGCTACTATTAAGGGTAACGATACGTTGTCGTAAACAGTCCGATCGTGTAATAAACGGTGGTCTTGGAAAATCATGCCAATTTTTCTACGCGCAAAGGGGATATGTCGCTTAGCAATACGACTGATGTTTTGGTTGTCTAGTAAAACTTGTCCTTGCGTTGGTCGTTCGAGCAATGCAATCAGTTTAAGAAGCGTGCTTTTGCCGGCGCCAGAGTGACCAGTTAAAAAAGCCATTTCACCACGACCCAATTCGAAGTTAATATTCCTTAGCGCGTCTTTCCCACCGGTGTAGCGCTTGCTGACATTATTAAACTGCAACATAAGGGCTAGCTTCCCTCGTCGCCTTGTTCAAATAAGGCTTGGGTGAAAGAGGATGCGTCAAATTCGCGTAAATCGTCTATTCCCTCGCCGATGCCGATGAAACGTATAGGTAACTTCATTTTGTTAGCAAGCGCAAAAATAATACCGCCTTTCGCTGTGCCGTCTAACTTGGTGAGCGTGATGCCCGTTAAGGGGGCTGCCTCATTAAATTTTTCCGCCTGCGCAAGGGCATTTTGCCCCGTGCCTGCATCAACTACTAACATTACCTCGTGCGGCGCGTTCTCATCAATTTTTTTAATCACACGATTTATTTTGCTTAACTCATTCATTAAGTTGGTCTGTGTGTGTAAGCGACCAGCGGTATCGGCGAGTAAGACATCAATGTTCTTAGCGCGTGCTTTTTCAAATGCATCGTAAATGACGGACGCTGAATCGGCACCGGTGTGTTGAGCGACGACGGCAATATCATTACGTTTACCCCACGTTTGTAACTGCTCAATTGCGGCGGCTCTAAAGGTATCACCCGCCGCTAACATGACGCTTTTTCCTTCGGCTTGTAAACGTTTAGCAAGCTTACCGATGGTGGTGGTTTTCCCCATTCCGTTAACGCCTACGACGAGTACGACGAAAGGGCTATTGCTCTCAGGTATTGCAAGAGTTTGTTGGCTAGGGCTTAAAATATCGAGCATTTCTTGTTGTAGCGCTTCGGTTAGTGCTTGTGGATCTGCAAGCTGTTTGCGTTCAACGCGCTCGGTTAAACTCGTGATAATTCGTTGGGTGGTTTCAATACCTAAATCGGCCATTAGTAATATAGCTTCAAGCTCCCCCAGTATTTCGTCATCAATGTGTTTTTTGCCGAGAAAAAGATTACCTAAGCCACCCGATATGCTCGAACGTGTATTGGCGAGTTGGGACTTTAAACGGCCAAGAAAAGCAACTTTTTCAGTTGCAGCTTCAGCAGAGGGAGGTGACTTTTTTTTACCAAATCCGAACATGTTATTGTGACTAATCCTATGGTGTATCGTAAAATGCCAAACATCTTAACGTTAAGCGAGAACTGAATGAACAAGTTATTTTTTGCCATTTTAACAAGCCTTATATTCAGTGTGATAAGCCCCGCTGTATTTGCGGCTGAGCAACCTGCTCAATTGCACAATATAGTACACGAAAAAGTACTAAAAAATGGCCTTAAAGTACTGGTTAAAGAAGACCGAAGAGCGCCCGTTATGGTTTCGCAAATTTGGTACAAGGTGGGGGCTAGTTACGAGCACGATGGGATAACCGGCTTGTCGCACGTGCTTGAGCACATGATGTTTCAGGGTACGGACAACCTTGAACCCGGTGAGTTTTCCAAAATTATTGCAGCTAATGGAGGACGTGAGAATGCCTTCACAGGTGCAGATTACACGGCATACTTTCAAACGATGGAAGCCTCCCGCTTAGAGGTGAGTATGCGGCTTGAATCTGAACGCATGCATCATTTAAACCTCCAAGAAAAAGAGTTCGTAAAAGAATTACAAGTCGTAATGGAGGAGCGGCGCTTGCGCACAGAAGATAAGCCGCAAGGCCAGGCGTATGAGTACTTTAAAGCAATCGCGTATACCAGCAGTCCGTACCGCAACCCGATTATTGGTTGGATGCAGGATTTGGAAGAGATGAAGCTGGTTGATTTATCGGATTGGTATAAACAGTGGTATGCACCGAACAACGCCACCTTAGTTGTCGTAGGTGACGTAAATGCCGATAAGGTATTTGAACTGGCCGAGCACTATTTTGGAGTGATTCCAGCGGTTCAACTTGAGCCTGTTAAACAACGAAAAGAAGTTAGTCAGGTGGGTGTGCGTCGTGGGGTTGTTAAACAGAAAGCCAAAGTTCCCTATCTATTGATGGGCTATAAAGTACCCGTTTTAAACACGGCAGATATAGAGTCTGATGTATATGCCTTAGAGGTCTTGTCGGGTATTTTAGACGGTGGCAGTAGCGCTCGATTGAACGCGAATTTAATTAGAGGCAAGCAAATAGCAGCAAGCGTGGGTGCGGGCTACGATTTAAACGCAAGACTAGATAGTTTATTTTTGTTTGATGGCGTGCCAACAGCGAAGCACTCTCTTGCGGAACTGGAAACAGCAATCATCACAGAAATAACTAAGCTAAAAAACCAACTTGTGAAACCACAAGAATTAGATCGAATTAAGGCGCAGGTCATCGCATCGTCGGTTTATCAAAAAGATTCTAATTTTTACCAAGCTATGCAATTGGGGATGTTGGAAACGGTTGGTATTGGTTGGGAAAAAGAAGCTGAATATCTCGATAAGGTAAAGGCGGTAACCGCTGCTCAAATTCAGGCTGTAGCAAAAAAATATTTAATCGAAGATTATTTGACGATTGTTTATATGGAGCCACAAGAAATGACGAGCGTAAAGAAGGTGGAGAAAAAGAATGCACAATAAACAAAGGTATTTCGTTGCGTGTATTTTATTTGGGTTTAGCACGGTGATTGGTGCCGTACCGACTATTCAACATTGGCAATTAGAAAATGGCGCTAAGGTTTATTTTGTACCCACTGAGGGTTTGCCAATCTTAGATGTACAGTTGGTGTTCGATGCAGGTAGTGCGCGTGACGGTAACAAGCTGGGTGTGGCCGCGTTAAGCAGTGCGTTACTTAATCAAGGTGCAGGCGATTTAAGTGCGCAACAAATTGCAGAAAAAATAGAAAGTGTTGGGGCTCAATTGGGTGCTTCTAGCTCAAGAGATTTTAGCAGCATTACTTTTAGAAGTTTGACTGACAAACAAACTTTGCAAACGTCGTGGTCCGTATTAGAGAGTGTATTAAACACACCCAGTTTTCCAAAAAAAGAATTTAACCGCTTAAAACAAAGCACCTTGTTGGCGATTAAGAAAAGGTCTGAGTCTCCAGGTACACTGGGGCAATTAGCCCTTTACGAACATATTTTTAATGCACATCCTTATGCAAACCCCATTCAGGGTAGGGCAGCTTCGGTTGAAGAGTTGGACTTGGGAGATATAAAAAAGTTTTATGCCAACCACTATGTGGGCAATAAATCAATTATCGTTTTAGTCGGTGGTATTTCCCGAAATCAGGCTGAAGCGTTGGTTAATCAGCTCGCGGGTAAGTTGAAAAGCGGCGAGAAATCATCACCTCTCGCAGCGGTAAAACCTTTATCTAAAGGTGCCGTTATTCAAATAGACTACCCGTCGCAACAGACCCATTTGTTATATGGCGTACCCGTTATTACTCATAATGACCCAGACTATTTCCCCTTGTTTGTTGGCAACCATATCTTAGGTGGCAGCGGCTTTAGTTCGCGCATTGTTCAAGAAATTCGTGAGAAACGTGGCTTGGCTTATAGTGCGTATAGTTACTTCCATCCGATGGTCGAAAAGGGTCCTTTTCTGATGGGTTTGCAAACGCGTAATGAAAAAGCACAAGAAGCAATAGCTGCGCTGAAGCAAACGCTCAAGGCATTCATTGAGTCGGGGCCGTCAGAGGATGAGCTTATCGCCGCTAAGAAAAACATTAGTGGCGGCTTCGCGCTCAAGTTGGATAGCAATAAAAAATTAATCGGCAATGTTGTCAGCATTGTGGCCAGTGGTGCGCCGTTAAGTTACCTCAACACTTACCTGGAAAACATTGAATCTATCACGCAGAAGCAAATAAAAGAGGCCTTTCAGCGTAGGATAAATATGGACCATATGGCGCTGGTTACGGTAGGCCAATTAGCTGATAAAGAGCAGTAATGGCTAATAATAACCATGTGCGAATTATTGGTGGACGTTGGCGTGGTCGAAAAATAAACTTTCCTGACGTCGGCAGATTAAGGCCAACAACAGACCCTGTTCGAGAAACCCTTTTTAACTGGTTGCAGCCGTATCTACCTCAGGCTAATTGCTTGGATTTATTTGCAGGCAGTGGGGCGCTTGGCTTTGAGGCGGCCTCAAGGGGCGCAAAGCACGTGTTGATGATTGAAAAAGAAAGTAACATCATTAAATCATTACGGGATAATAAAGAGCTGATACAAGCGGATAATGTTCAATTGATGCATCGTACGGCGATGGATTTTTTAAAACATAAACCGAAAGCAGAAAATACGGCGTTTGATGTTGTATTTTTGGACCCCCCTTTTCAAACTAGCGCTCTCCCTCAGCACACTGAATCACTTGAAGAAAGTGGTGTCTTGGCGGATGATGCAGTTATCTATTTGGAATGCGAACGTACGTTAGACATGGGTTTTCTACCTAAAAACTGGTTAGAGCACCGTCGTAAAACAGCAGGCCAAGTGGCCTATTGTTTATTTCACCGAGAGAAATAATGACTAAAAAAGCAATTTACCCTGGCACCTTTGATCCGATTACCGAGGGACATATTAATATCATTCAACGCGCGAGCAATCTTTTTGATTCGGTTGTAGTCGCCGTGGCAAAAAGTGCAGGAAAAAATCCATTATTCGAAATGCAAGAACGCGTTGAACTGGCAAAACAATCACTTTCGGCGTATCAGAATGTTGAGGTGATTGAGTTCCAAGGTTTGCTGGTTGATTTGGCTAAGCAGCAACGGTCTAAAATTATTGTTCGTGGTGTACGCTCTATGAGCGATTTTGAGTACGAAGCCCAAATGGCGGGTATGAATAAAAATATGTTGCCTGAGTTGGAAACAGTTTTTTTAACACCTAGTTCAAAGTGGGCAAATTTATCATCGACCCTCGTGCGCGATATTGCTCGCCACGGCGGTGATATTTCTGATTTTGTACCCGCGAATGTTGCAGAATCTTTACAGAAGAAAATTGGCTAAGCGTGTCGTTAATCATTACAGACGAGTGCATTAATTGCGATGTATGTGAACCCGAATGCCCCAATGATGCAATTTATATGGGCGAGGAAATTTACGAGATAAACCCCGCTTTATGCACCGAATGTGTCGGTCATTTTGATACACCACAGTGCGTAGAGGTGTGTCCTGTGGAGTGCATACCCAAAGATGCTGATTACGAAGAATCACATGAACAGTTGACGCTTAAATATCAGAAGCTAATGGCTGCAAACGGCTAAAGGGCATGAAAAATATTTTTCTGCTTTTAACGTTTCTTTGTTTCTTATCGGCCTGTGCTTCATATCCTAAACAGCCACCTGCTCATGCCGTAGCAAGCGCCCATCCAGCAGCGACACAAGCGGGTATTAATATCTTAAATCAAGGGGGCAATGCCTTTGATGCGGCGGTAGCGGTAAGTGCAACTTTAGCGGTTGTAGAACCTTTTGGTTCAGGCTTAGGCGGTGGCGGATTTTGGTTGTTGCACCGAGCAAGCGATGGAAAACAAGTGATGATTGATGGGCGTGAGGTCGCACCAGATTCAGCGCACCGCGATATGTACTTAGATAGCGAAGGTCAGGCAATTAAAAACGCATCGGTTGATGGCGTTCTCTCAGCGGGTATACCCGGCTTGCCCGCAGCGCTTGTTCACCTATCTAAGCACTACGGCAGCTTACCATTATCCGATAGTTTAGACTCTGCTATTAAGCTGGCCAGAGATGGGTTTTTGGTAGGTGAGCGTTACCACCGTTTAGCCACTTTTCGCCAGCCTGTGCTGTCGGCTAGTGGTTCTGCAAAAAATATTTTCTTAGTAGATGGAAAAGCACCGAAACGGGGCACACTGATTAAACAAGTAGATTTAGAAGAGACACTTAGAGCTTTAGCGAGTTATGGGTTTGACGGGTTTTATCGCGGTTCAGTAGCGAAGAAGCTAGTTAATGGAGTTCAACAAGCGGGTGGTATTTGGACAGAAAAAGACCTTAGCGATTATAAAGTTAAAGAGCGAGAGCCGGTTGTTATCCACTATAAGGGGATGAAAGTAATTAGCGCATCCTTACCCTCATCAGGCGGGCTGGTGTTATCTATCACGTTGAATATTTTAGAACAGTACGATTTAGACGAGATGGATGAGGCTACACGCATACACGTGATAGTAGAAGCGATGCGGAGAGCTTATCGCGAACGTGCGCTCTATATGGGGGATCAAGATTTTGTTGAAGTGCCTACCGGGAAACTGGCTCAAAAGTCGTATGCAAAGACGCTAGCAGCGGACTTGGATTTTAATCGAGCGACTCTTAGTACAGAGCTTTTGGCCGTTAAAATAACTGAAGGAGAAGACACAACGCATTTCTCGATACTCGATAAAGACGGGAATCGTGTTGCCGGAACATTATCTATAAATTATCCGTTTGGCTCGGGCTTTGTACCCCCTGGAACAGGTGTTTTACTAAACGATGAAATGGATGACTTCTCCATCAAACAAGAGGTTCCCAACGTATATGGGCTTGTGGGTGGCACAGCTAATGCTATCGAGCCGGGCAAGCGAATGTTATCGAGTATGTCGCCCACGTTTTTTGAAATGGATAATAAAGTAGGCATACTGGGTACGCCAGGTGGCAGTAGAATTATCAGCATGGTGTTACTGGGTATTCTGCAAGCGGAACAAGATGAGATGCCCGTATCTTGGGTTAATTCGCCGCGTTTTCATCATCAGTATTTACCTGATGTCATTCAGCATGAGCCTGAGGCTTTTAGTGAAACGCTAGATGAGGCATTAAAAGCAAAAGGCCATACACTAGAATCAGTTGGAAGGGACTACGGCGACATGCATGCCATACTGTGGGACAAAAAAGCAGCCAAAGTCATCACTGCAAGCGATAGGCGAGGCGAGGGGTTAGCTGTTAGCGTGCAGATTCGCTGATAAGCCAGAATTTACAAAGTAACGTTAATAGTTCTTCTAATTAACTTTCAATAACCAACCATCGCTGCCTGGACACCTGTTTGCACCGATAGCTTGAATATTAATACGCGCATAGGTGTCTTTTAAGGATGGGGCTAAGGTGCCACTTACCGTGTAACCATTAGAGTCTTTCTTGGTTATGACGTCTACAGGTATTTTTTTAACAACTACTTTTATGCTGCTTGGAACTGTTGAGGCTGATGCTAAAAAAGTAAAGCTGGAATTAGGCGAGACTTCAGACAAGTGCGGTGGTGTGAACTGGCTGAACGTGGGTTTGTTGCATGCTTTTTGACCGCTAGAACTGCCACCATAGGCGAAAGCTGCTGTGTTAGAAGTAATGAGAATCAAGACTATCAATAGTTTAAATGTGTTCATAAACATCTCCTTTTAATTAAGAATCGATATCTTTTTTCAAATACTACCATACCGCACAGTATTAATTTTTCAGGCGTTTTAACAAACGCCAGATAGCTCACATAAACCGTCTAAAACAAGTTGTATAGGGCTAACAACGCCGACAATCTTCCCATTTTCCATGACCGGTGCACGCATCAGGCCATAACGGGCAAATAAGCGTGAGCAGTAACGTATGTCCATATCGGGTGAAACGGATATCAGTGGTTTTTCATTGATTTCGTAAACGTTAACGCGCTCGGGTGCCTTGTTTTTGGCGAGTACTTGCTTTGCGATAATGCCAGCATTGATTACACCGTATTCGTCATTGTCGTGAACTTTCTCTACGATGAGCATTGATATTTTATGTTTCTTCATTTCTCTAACGGCTTCAGTAACCGTACATTTTCCATCAATAGTGTGAAAGTCAGTTTTCATTACATCGCGAACGCGAATGGTTTTTTTATCACTCATAACTCCTCCTCAATTACGGTTGTAATTTCTTTTGCTTGGTGTAGCACGCCGATAGCATCTTCAACGTCAATTTGAAGAGCGATACCACTACCCGGTTCTTCGTCAAATCGGCCCGCTCGTGCAATTTCTTCGATAATCTTTCGGCATAAGTGTTGCTCAACCAAGAACATAACGACATCGCGCTGTGTTTCCAGGTTGAGGCCAAGGAAGGTTTTCTTCTTTTGAATGCCCTCACCGCGTGCGTTGTTGATGATGGTCGCGCCAGTTGCACCCATGTTACGTGCTGCAGCAAGAACATCGTCCGTTTTATTGTCGTCTACAAAAACGATGATTAATTTAAAATGCATATTAGTCTCCTTCTTTGGGATTATTGAGCACTGCGCGGTGCGCTATCCAAGTAGACACTTGGGCATATGCAAGCACAGCTATTATAGGGAAAAGGCTGGCGAAGGCAATGAGGCCAAAGCCATCCAGTAACGGGTTTCGCCCCGGAATAGTAGAGGCGAGCCCTATGCCTAACGCCGTTACTAAGGGTACGGTTACGGTTGATGTGGTGACGCCGCCAGAATCGTAAGCAAGCCCAATGATGAGCTTAGGGGAAAGAGTCGTTTGTAAAATAACAATGATGTAACCGACGATGATATACAAGTACAGCTCGGTTCCAGTAACGATTCGGAATGTACCTAAGGCAATACCAAATGAGACACCGGCAGAAACAGATAAACGCAAATACCATGCTTTGATGTTGCCGCCAGAAATTTGTTCCGCTTTGATGGCGACAGCAATTAAAGATGGCTCGGCTAAGGTGGTGGCAAATCCTATGCAAGCACCAAAAATATAAACCCAGTAATAGTCTTGCCAAACAATGCCAAGTGAGGGGTCGATGCTGGGGTTAATGAAATCACTACTGGTCAGCTGTTCAGCCATGGCTGTGCCTAATGGGAATAAGGCTTTATCAAGGCCGACTAAAAACAGTGTCATACCGAGAACGACGTAAATCATTCCAATAGTAAGATTTTTTAGTTGTTTAAAGGGGCGACGAATAATGACGAGCTGAAAAAATATAATGATGCCCATAATAGGCGCTACATCTCGCAGAGTACTCAGTAGCACGGTGATAAATTCTGTTATCCAACTGCTCATAAAAACATCCCGTAGGCCATAACAAATATTATCGGTGTTAACGAGGCGATAGCAATTAAGCCAAAGCCGTCGATCATAGGGTTACGGCCAGCAATAGCAGATGACAGGCCAACGCCTAACGCTGTTACTAGTGGCACGGTGACGGTACCGGTGGTGACACCACCTGAGTCATAGGCGATGCCAATGATAGTGTCTGGCGCAAAAGCGGTCATAGCGACGACGCCAATGTAGCCAGGAATGATTAGGTACTGTAGTGGCCAGCCACGAATAATACGAAGCACACCGATAAGAATGGCTATGCCAACGGAAAAGGCCACGGTATAACGCAAACCAAAGGCGTAATCATCAATAGCTAGTTCGGATTGCTCAATAGCGCCAGCTTCAGCCGCAATGCGCGCTGCTTCGTCGGCTACTGCAATTAGAGCGGGCTCCGCAACGGTGGTGCCAAAACCTAAGGAAAAAGCAAAAGTGAGCAACCAGAATAAGCTTCCTTTTCGGGCAAAAGAGTAAGCCATAGTTTCGCCGACGGGGAATAAGCTTTTCTCAAGGCCTTGGATAAAAAACGTTAAACCTAAAATAATAAAAATCGTGCCAATGGCAATATCGGCAATATTGGGAATGGGCTGCCTTAAGATGAAAACTTGGAAGATAAAGATGACAATAAAAATAGGAAGCAGGTCAACGACGCTGCCGAAAATTTGTCGAATAAATTTGTTTTTAATGCTGAACAATTAACATCTCTCCCCATGTTAACTGTATAGGATTTATGTGTTAATTCCTATGTTGAGTTGAGAACTTGTTTAACGATAAGCGGTGATTAAGGAAAATGAATGTTTAATGTTGGCAACGTGGGCAATAAAAAGTTGAGCGCTGTCCCAGAGTGATTTGTTTTATACGAGATTCACAGTTAAAACACTCTTTCCCAGCACGGCCGTAAACGGATAAAGTTTGTTGAAAATATCCAGGCTTTCCTTCACTGTTCACAAAATCTTTTAACGTTGTGCCGCCTTGTTCAATGGCGAGAGCTAAGATTTTTTTAATAGATTCTAATAACGTGCTTAAGCGTTTTTTAGATACCTTATTAGCCGCACGCTTTGGGTGAATGCCCGATAAAAACAACGCTTCGCTGGCATAAATATTGCCGACTCCAACGACAATTTTTCCATCTATAATAAATTGTTTAATAGAGGTTTTTTTGGTTTTTGCTTGTGCGTGAAAGTAGTTTAAGTTGAATGCTTTATTAAACGGCTCTGGCCCAAGGTGCTGTATTAATTTGTGGTGTTCGGTCGGTTGTTCAGTCCACAAAAAACAACCGAAACGGCGCGGATCACGATAACGCAGACAGTTCCCGTCATCCATAATAATATCAATATGGTCGTGCTTCTCTGGAGGTTCATCCGTTGTTGTTACCCTCAAGCTGCCTGACATGCCTAAATGAATGATGAGTGAGCCAATAGCTGTGTGGATAAAGAGGTATTTTGCTCTGCGCTCAACGCCCGTTATGACCTGGCTTGGTAGCTTACTAGTAACTTCTGGAGAAACAGGCCATCTTAAACGAGCATTACGAACAATAACGCGGGCGATGGTGTGGCCTTGAATATGAGGGGTAATACCGCGCCGTGTGGTTTCAACTTCAGGTAATTCTGGCATTTGTTACGTTAAATATCGGCTGCTTTGGGTGGCGTCGTGAGCTTGTTAAATTTATCTAAACTAAAAACGTAACTTAATTGGTTATTGTTAGTAGTCGCTAGATAGACCTCATTTTGCTTTTTAGTGACCAAAAACTCGTGTTCTTTGTTATCTTCGAAGATAATTTTAATGCTGAAATCGACTGGCTGATAAGTGGTTTTTGTAATCTGTATAGCTCGTGCAAAGCGCCATTCATCTAATAATATTTGTACGCTATCAGGTGAGAGAGAGTTTTCAGGTGAAACTTCATCTGTCCAGATGGAATCAGTTTGCTGGCTTATCGTGTACTGCGGTGTTTCAATTTTTATGATGGGTGAGTTGCTAATGAGCAATCGGGTATCAATATAGTCGGTTGCAGGGGCGGTTAAATGGTGTAAGAACGCGTCGTCTACTAAATAGATAGACGTGCCATCACTTACGTAACGTCGCTGGCCAACAGGGTTCGTTTTGCCAATAGTTAGCTGAGTCTTATCAAAAGATACCTGGGCGCGGGCTTGGTCTAAACCATACAGTTTTTTCTTATCTTCAACTAAGGGGTATTTTGCGGACGCTTTGATTTGTGAGATTTTGAGTAAGCGCCCTATTTTCCCACTTAGGGCTTTAACAGAGAAGGGTGCAATCATGTTCCACTCGTTACCCGCTTTGACCAATTCAACCGTTTCTTGATTTTTGCGTTGAATAGTAATGGACTGAATTAATGTGATATCAAGCTTTGATAAATGAAGGGTCTGTTCTGAACCTTTATCTTGGGTTAACCAAATAAGCCCGAGCAACAATGAGCCAAGAACCATGAGCATGAGATTAAGCAATAAGCGATTACCCATAGCGCTATCGGCGTCTTCGTTTGTACCAAATGACAACACCGACCGTGAAAAACAGAAGCGGCAATAGCACTAAAAACCCAATACCGAAAACCATTGACCACAGATTGCTTATTTCAAGCGCTGTATCGTTCGATGTTTTAGCGGGCACACTGATAAAGTTATCGTCGTGATTTAGCCATTGAAATAGACCAAGCCCTAAATCTAAATTCGAGCCGTTGCCTAAAAAAGCATTTGATAAAAAGTCTCCATCACCGATAACCGCAATACGTTGATGGCTTGCTGGGCTGATGTCTTTTCCTTCAGCGGCTGTAATGTCGCGCGTTAACGCATAGCCGATGGTGATGGGGCCTTGTTGCTCTTTGGAGTTTTCGTCAAACTTAATGTTGCCTTCAAGAGACCCTGTTTCGGTCCATGAACGCTCAAGCGTGGACAACAAAGGTGTGGCTATAAAATTTGTAGCCGCGTTAGGGCGGTTGATGCCGCTAGCGCCTGGAAATAAACTCATGCCTTGTAAGTGTCGGGTAGCGGGGTGTTCTGGGTACTCGGTCACGAGGGCGTTGGTAGGGTCGTCAATACCAAAAATCCGGGTGGTCGCATCTACGACAATACCCGGTGAGAAGGAAATGCCGAGCGTTTCTGCAAGTTCGAAAATGTTAGGTTGATTGGGCTCGGTCAGCCATAGAAGCTGTCCGCCTGCGGAGATATAGTTTTGTATAATTTTGACTTCACCTGCTATAAACGAGGTGCGTGAACTGGCGATAACCAACAAGGTCGTATTGCGTGGAATATCGGGCGTTTCGATTAAGTTAAGGCGTTGCGTGTTAAAGCCTTTCTGCTTCAGTTGCTGTGCAAATAGACCGTAGTCAAAATTAGCCTTTCCATCGGGGCTGCGTTCGCCGTGACCGGTCAAAAAAACAACCCAGCGTTGATCGCTACTAGCGAGTCGTTGTAAGGCGTTAGTCAGGTTTTGCTCGTCAAGATTGGTAATAGATTCACGCCGACCATTATAATAAATGATGAGTTCGCCGTCGGCTGTAATGCCTTGTTCACGCGCTAAATCGGGGCGTGTGTCGGGATTAATGAAGTCTAAATTTAAGTCGCTTTTGTGTTGTTGATAACGCCTTACGAGCTCTTTTATCCGTTTTCGAATGAGCTCATTTTTGGTGACATAAGCTGAAATATTAATTGGCGTATTAAGCTTGCCTAGTAGCTGAATACTAGGCTGGGATAGTGAGTTTTTATTGCTCGCCGTCCAGTCAGACTGCACGGTGTATTGGGTGCTTAGCCAAGCGAGCATCATAACGATACTAATAAACAATACGCCAAACGCGATATTTTGCAGCCGGATTTGCATATGTGTTTTAGGCGTTAAGTTCATTTCTGCAAGCGGTCGTTATCTAAACGTTTAATGCTTAGGATGAGAAAGCTGCCAATAAATAAGATGAAATAGATAACGTCGGTAGAATTGACCAAGCCTTGTAATAAATTCTCAAAGTGATGCAGGATAGATAAATAACTCAGCACATCGCTAGCGCTATCGCTGACATTACTGCTCCAGTCGATAATCCATAGAAGCAGCAAGACGCCAAAGCTGCCGACCGCCGCGATAGTAGGTTGTGGTGCAATTGCCGACATATACACGCCTAATGCGCTAAAGGAGGCCAGTAACAACACCATGCCAAGCAGTCCAGCCAAGAATTTGCCAGAATCGAGTGAGCCGATGGAGAGAAGCGATAAAGGCATGAGCGATACCAACAACAAAACAACCATCAAAAATGCGAAGGTAGCTAAAAATTTCCCAAGGATAATCTCGGTCATCGATATGGGCGCAGAAAACAATAAGCTAATCGTTTTGTTACGCCGTTCATCGCTGATTAGACGCATGGTTAGTAGCGGTGTGATGAGCAACAAAATTGTCGCAGCATTACCCAAAATAGGCGCGACGATTAAATCGGTAATACCGGGCGCAGCGGTGATGCCCGCAAGTTTGGCTTGAATAGTTAAGTAATAATCAACCTGCGATAAAAACAAGTAGGCGAAAAGCAGTTGGGTGACGCCGAGTAAGGTCCAAGCTAATGGAGAAAGAAATAGGCTGCGTAATTCGCGGGCGGCGATGGTAAAGCTATTCATTAATCTCAGTATCCTTGGTTAAGGAAATAAAAATTTCTTCCATGCTGTGTTTTTCTTCATTTAAGTGCAGCAAGCCCCAGTGGTTTTTAACAGCCAACTCGGCAAATTCTTCAGCGAGCTTATGCTCGGGCAGATGGTGCAGGCGAAAGTGTTGATCACCCAATAGATCAACCTCAGTCACAGCGTTAATGGCTTGTAAGTCAGCAAGCTCAGGCGGTTGACGTAATTGCACCTTAAGGGTTGAGCTGGTCATGCGGGCGGTCAAATCATCAATACCTTCACTTAGCACGAGTTTGCCTTGGTGAATAATTTGAACACGACTGCACGATTGTTGTACTTCAGATAAAATATGGGTTGATAAAATAACGCTATGCTCTTTACCTAAATCACGGATTAATTGACGTATCTCCATAATTTGCATCGGGTCTAAACCCACAGTGGGTTCATCCAGTACAACCACAGAAGGGTTATGCAAGATAGCCTGAGCGATGCCGACGCGCTGCTGAAAACCTTTAGATAAGTTGCCAATAAGGCGGTCGCCAACCTCGGTTAAAGCGCATTTCTCTTTGCCGTGGTCAACGGCTTGCTTAAGGGAGGGCTTCGAGACGCCATGTAATTTTGCGCAGTAATGTAGGAATTCATCAACCGTTAGTTCGGGATATAGAGGCGGTATTTCTGGCAAACACCCCAACTCAGCTTTCGCCAATTTAGGCTGTTCGAGCATATCGTAGCCATTGATTTTAACGCTACCAAGAGTAGGCGCTAAGGTGCCGCAAATCATCTTCATGGTGGTAGATTTTCCCGCGCCATTAGGCCCAAGAAAGCCGAGTACTTCCCCTTTTTTTAGAAAAAAACTCACGTCGTCAACTACGCAGTGTTCACCAAATTGGCGTGATAATTTATTGACTTCAATGAGTGTGGTCATAGCAAATTAAGACAGAACATAATGTAAAATAGTGAATGCAAAGTAAGACTTTCATATAAAGTGTACATTAGGGCTAATAAGCAATCAATGAAGCCGAAGTTTGTTTTTAATAGTTGCGTGTTTTTTACCCATTCATGTAAAAATATAATGCTATTTTTTGAGAAAGCCTTATGTTACTTGGCGTTGATACAGGCGGTACTTTTACGGACTTTGTGGTTGTCATTGATGGGCAGGTGCGTATACACAAAGTGCTTTCTACGCCTAAAGCGCCTGAGCAGGCGATATTGCAAGGTATAAAAGAACTTGGCGTGGGTAGCGATGCGTTATTAATTGTTCATGGTTCAACGGTGGCGACTAACGCGGTGCTGGAGAAGAAGGGCGTTCGCTGTTGTTTCATTACGAACACAGGCCTCGCAGATTTGTTGACGATTGGCCGCCAAGCACGCAAAGAACTCTACAATTTAAACCCCAAGCCTGTGCCCCCACCCGTGCCCGCAGGAGATTGTTTAGAAGTGCCGAGCCGTGTTTCTGCACAAGCTGAGAAGATTGAGTCGATGAGTGAGGAGGCGTTGCAAAAACTCATTCAGCAAGTAGAAGACCTAGCCCCCGAAGCGGTGGCGATTAATTTACTTTTTTCTTTTTTAAATGACGATGATGAGCGGCGCATAGAACAGGCGATGCCCTCAGATATTTTTGTTTCTCGGTCTTCACGCGTGCTACCCGAATATAAGGAATATGAGCGGGGTATGGCGACATGGTTGAACGCCTACGTCGGCCCGTTGGTAACAGGCTACTTAGAGAGGCTGGTGGCTGCAGTGTCGGCTAAATCAGTTTCAGTTATGCAAAGTTCTGGCGGCACTATTGCGGCTAATCTAGCTGGGGAGCAAGCCGTTAGGATGCTATTATCAGGCCCCGCAGGTGGTTTGATGGCGGCGCTACAAATGGGTAAGCAAGCCGGGTTTGAACGATTATTAACCCTTGATATGGGTGGTACATCGACCGATGTGTCTCTATTAGATGGGGGTATTGGATTGACCAATGAAGGAAAAATTGCGGACTACCCCGTCGCAGTACCGATGGTTGATATACACACGATTGGAGCGGGCGGGGGCTCGTTAGCCAGCATAGACAGCGGCGGTATGTTATGCGTTGGACCAGAGTCTGCGGGCGCTATGCCAGGCCCTGTGTGTTATGGCAAAGGCGGGGAACAGGTGACCGTTACTGATGCTAATTTATTCTTAGGGCGCATTAGTGAGGATCATTTTCTAGGTGGCAAAATGAAAATTAATGTCGCCTCATCAAACAAAGCCGTAGAAGATTTGGCCGTTGAACTGGGTTGTAGCGCGAGGGGGGCAGCAGAAGGGGTTATTAACTTAACCAATGAGCATATGGCTTCTGCATTGCGGGTTATATCTGTCCAGCGCGGCATAGACCCACGTCCTTATGCCTTGATGACATTCGGTGGGGCAGGCGGTTTGCACGTGTGTGCACTTGCTGAGGCTTTGGAAATTAAAACAGCCGTCGTGCCGGTGTGCTCAGGGGTGTTGTCCGCCTTTGGTATGTTGGTTGCGCCGCGCTCGAGAATGTTGTCTCAAAGTTTGGTCGGTGTGCTTAACGAGATGTCGATAAGTGATATTGAAGTGGAATTTAAAAAACTGGTAAATCAAGGAACAGAAGAGCTGCTAGCGGAAGGCGTGCCTAAAGAAAAAATTAATAAAGAGTATCAGCTAGATTTACGCTATTTGGGGCAATCGTACACTTTATCTATTGCATGGAAGAATAAACAAAGTGCGATTGATGCTTTTCATAAAACGCATGAGGCACGCTATGAGCATTCGCTAGACTTACCCGTTGAACTAGTAAACTTACGGGTTGCCTTATCAGGTGAGTTACCACAGCCTAATTTGAAAAAGCTACCCAGCGGCACAAACAAAGCTGCACTGGATAAGGTTGGAGACCAAAAGAGTGGAATGATTAAACGGGTACAGCGTGAACAGTTAAGCCCTAACGATTGCTTTGAAGGGGAAGCGCTTATCGTTGAAACGGTAGCGACAACCTACCTTGCCCCTGGTTGGCGGTGCAAGGTAGATGATTACGGGAATTTGATTTTAACTAAAAACGAAAACAACTAAATTGTTGAATTTAGTAAACGCCACCTAGAGGGTGGGCAGGTACTTTAGAATCACAGGCGTGAATAGTCGCTTCAGGGTGGTGTTCTTTGATGCGATTACTAATATCGTCAACCTTGTCCACGGCAACGTCTACCATCATCAAGAATTGACCGCCTTCAATCGCTTCTTCAAACGCTTTCAAACGTGAATTGGGTGCGCTAATGCCAATCATCGCAGAGCCCCAAGAGCCGAGGCCAGCGCCAAAAAGTGCAACGCCAAGCACAGCGCCGCCGCCTAACACTAAACCAGCGGGAGGGAACGTCATGGCTACAAGGCCGGCTACGATGCCTGTAACACCGCCAACGGCTGCGCCTTGCTCAACGCTATGTATAAAATCACTGGATTGTAAAAGATTCGCTTCAGGGAGGTCTTTCATATTTGAGCCTTCTTTAGCTAAAACATGAATATTTGATTCGGTAACGCGGGCTAATAACAGCTCGTTCACAACGCTTTCGGTTGCATCGTGAGTAGGTAATAAAAAATACAAACGTCTTTTCATAAGAGTACCTCTTCGTTATTAGCGATAACATAAGCTACCATATATTTAGGACGTGATAAAATCATTTGGTTCAAAGAAAAAAAGCGTGCTTTTTTGCTTTAGCGGTAGATTTAATTGAACTGGTGTGAGCGCTGGGCTTCTAAAGATAATTGTTAATAAATGAGTGGGAAAATGGTAAAAGAAGATAAATGTTGTGGTTCAGTTTCGGGTTCTGAAAATAATTTAAAAGATCTCGTTTGTGGGATGAGTGTCACACCACAGGCGGTGCATAACACCACGTACAAAGGCAATTGGTTTGGGTTTTGTTGTGAAAGTTGTTTAAAAAAGTTTCAAGCAGACCCAGAAAGCTATTTGTCAAGTAAACGAAGGCCGCAGCCAGAGGCGGTAGAGGGCGCGCGTTATATTTGCCCGATGTGCCCTGGGGTTGAAAGTGATGGGCCTGATATTTGTCCCAAGTGTGGCATGGCGTTAGAACCAGAAACCTTTACACCACCGGCATCGGTGACAGAGTTTATTTGTCCGATGCACCTTGAGGTGGTTGAGCTTGAGCCAGGTTCTTGTGAGCTATGTGGTATGGCGCTTGAACCAAGAACGACTTTCACAGAAGAGGAAAACTCTGAATTAGTCGACATGCAGCGACGTTTTAAAGTCAGCCTGATTTTTACCTTGCCGTTGTTCATTGTAGCCATGTCGGAGATGCTTCCAAGCCAGCCTTTCTTGCAGTTGTTTTCAGATGAGGTATTGCAATGGCTGCAATTAGGCTTAGCAACCCCTGTGGTTCTGTGGGCTGGTTGGCCTTTTATCGAACGCGCTGTGCAGTCCGTTAAGACGTGGAATTTAAACATGTTTACCTTGATTGGCTTGGGGGTTTCAGTCGCGTGGATTTATAGCTTAATGGCTGTTGTTTCACCGTCACTTTTCCCACACCAGATGCTTGATGTGCACGGTGTTATCCCCGTATATTTTGAAGCGGCAGCGGTCATCATTACTTTAGTTATTTTGGGGCAGGTGCTTGAATTAAGAGCGCGTGGGCAGACTAACGAAGCGGTACGTCAACTACTCGGCCTCTCGCCAAGTATAGTCAGATTGGTTCGCGCCGATGGTGTGGAAGAAGACGTATTGTTGGAGAAAGTAATCGTTGGCGACATCTTACGCGTTCGCCCTGGTGAGAAAATTCCTGTAGATGGCGTACTGGTAGAGGGTTATTCATCAGTAGATGAATCCATGGTTTCAGGTGAACCCATGCCGCTTGAAAAGAAGCTTAATCACAAGCTTGTGGGTGGCACGGTTAATGGTTCTGGTGGCTTCAAAATGCGGGCGGAACACGTAGGGGGTGAGACCTTGCTGGCTCAAATTATTACTATGGTAGGCGAGGCGCAGCGTAGCCGCGCGCCTATTCAGCGTTTAGCAGACGTTGTAGCGGGGTGGTTTGTACCGATTGTGGTTGGCATTTCAGTTTTAACTTTTCTCGTATGGACTTTTCTCGTCGCTGAGGCGGGTGTTTCGATCGCATTGGTTAATGCCGTTGCAGTGCTCATTATTGCGTGTCCGTGTGCATTAGGCTTGGCAACGCCGATGTCAATAATGGTGGGTATGGGGCGTGGGGCGGCTTCGGGCGTGCTAATAAAAAATGCAGAAATGCTAGAGCTAATGGAGCAGATAGATACCTTGGTTGTGGATAAAACAGGGACCTTAACAGAGGGGAAACCCAGTGTTACTCAAATTGATGCCCTAGTTGGTTTTGACGAAAACGATGTGCTATTGCTCGCCGCAAGTGTAGAAAAGGCCAGTGAGCACCCTTTGGCTGAGGCGATTGTACGAAAGCTATCTAACGTGGTGCCAGCTAAGGTCACCCAGTTTGAATCAATCCCTGGTAAAGGGGTAAAAGGCATCGTTAAGGGCTATACGGTTTTATTAGGGAGTCTGCGTTTCTTGCAAGAGCAAGGCGTAGATGTACAGTTATTAGAGCAAAAACACAGTACGAATGGAGGTTCAGGGATAAGTTTCTTTGTAGCTGTTAATCAACAAGCTGCAGGTATTATTTTTTTACAAGACGCGATAAAGCCGACCAGTTATCGCGCTATAAAACAACTCAAAGATGAGGGGTTAGATATTGTGATGTTGTCTGGCGATCAAGAAAGTACGGTCAAGTCAGTCGCCAATAGCTTAAATATCCGGCAATATCATGCGGGTATTTTGCCAGCAGAAAAATCCAATATAATCAAACAGCTACAAGCTGATGGGCGTAAGGTCGCCATGGCGGGTGATGGGGTTAACGATGCCCCAGCGTTAGCTCAGGCTGACGTTGGGATTGCTATGGGAAGTAGTGGTTCGGCTGTTGCGATTGAGAGTGCGGGTGTGACGCTAGTAAAGGGCGACCTTAACGGTATCGTACAAGCGCGGAAACTCAGTCATGCCACGATGCGTAATATTCGCCAAAATTTGGCATTTGCTTTCTTTTACAACGCGCTAGGGGTGCCGGTAGCGGCAGGGGTGTTATACCCAATTTTTGGACTCTTGTTATCTCCAATGATTGCGGCGGCGGCGATGAGCCTTAGTTCGGTTTCAGTGATTGCTAATGCGCTACGTTTAAAGGCCGTTAAGCTCTAAATTATGGAGGATCTTTGGTCTCTGAGGAGCGCGCGTTATTTTGTTTTTTAGCCGAGCAAAGTTGGTATTGTCAAAATTAAGTTTACTGTACAATTCGTTCTAAATAGCTAAAGGGAAGCGAAGGATAGGTTAACGTACATGCGTTTTAATGAAAGCCGGTGCGGCTTATGAGCAAACAACTTAAATAGATCAGGAGTTAATTATGGGAATGGATGACAGAGATGGCGTCATCTGGTTGGATGGTGAATGGGTTGGTTGGCGTGAAGCAAAAATTCACGTGTTAACGCATACATTACATTATGGAATGGGTGTGTTCGAAGGAACTCGCGCATACGAAACGAGCAAAGGCCCCGCTATTTTTCGGTTACAAGATCATACCGACCGTCTGTTTAGATCTGCGCATATTTTGAATATGAAAATCCCTTTTGATAAGGACACGCTTAATCAAGTGCAACGCGAAGCGGTATCGAAAAATAATTTAAAATCAGCCTACCTTCGCCCGATGTGTTTTTACGGGTCAGAAGGTATGGGTATTCGCGCCGACAGCCTTAAAGTTCATGTCATGGTAGCTGCTTGGGAGTGGGGTAAGTACCTTGGCGAGGATGGTATCGAAAAGGGTATTCGTATTCGCACATCGTCCTATCTGCGTAATCACGTTAACAGTGTGATGTGTAAAGCCAAAGCAAACGGCAATTACATGAACTCGATTTTAGCGCTTCAAGAAGCTATTGCCTGTGGCTACGACGAAGCAATGCTACTGGATCACGAAGGATATGTAGCCGAAGGCAGTGGCGAGAATATATTTTTGGTTCGCAACGATAAGTTAATAACACCTGATTTAACATCGGCATTAGAGGGCATTACACGCGAAACAATTTTCCAGTTGGCGGAAGAATGTCATCTACAAGTGATTGAAAAGCGTATTACGCGTGATGAAGTATATGTTGCCGACGAAGCTTTCTTTACAGGTACTGCTGCTGAAGTGACACCGATTCGTGAGGTAGACGATCGCACGATTGGTAATGGCGGAAGAGGCCCTATTACAAAGCGGTTACAAACTTTGTATTTTGATGCGGTGCACGGGCGATCAGCTGAACACGAATATTGGTTGACATTCGTTTAGGTAACAATCTCCCTTGAAGCAGTCATTGCGAATTCTAGTCGTTGGCCCATCATGGGTCGGTGATATGGTGATGGCGCAAAGCTTATTTATGACGCTTAAGCAGCAACATGATAACTGCATTATTGACGTGCTCGCACCCAAGTGGTCTTTGGCGTTAATCGATAGAATGCCAGAAGTACGCAAAGCGGTTGTTATGCCGCTAGGCCATGGTCAGTTTGACTTTAAAGGGCGAAAAGCTCTTGGCATAAAGCTGAGAAACGAACAGTATGATTGGGCTATTGCATTACCCAATTCATGGAAATCCGCCTTGATTCCCTATTTTGCCAACATACCCAAACGAACAGGTTACCTAGGTGAGATGCGTTGGGGTTTATTGAACGATTCGAGAAAATTAAACAAACAACACTTAACGAAAACGGTGCAGCGTTTTGTCGCTTTAGCAACAAAACCAAGCGATAAATTACCCACTATTCCACAGCCACACTTATTAATAGACCCAGTTCGTGTAAAGGCGGTTAAACACAAGTTTGAGATTGGACAAAGTAACGCTCAGATATTAGGCCTATGCCCAGGGGCAGAATATGGCCCCGCAAAGCGTTGGCCAGAAGAGCATTATGCAGAAGTTGCTAAACACGCTATTGCTAAAGGCTGGCAAGTGTTTTTATTGGGTTCAAATAAAGACCAGCAAGTAACTGCAAATATCAATGCATTAATCGACAATAAATGTCGAGATTTCGCCGCTAAAACCAGCTTAACCGAAGCGTTGGATCTAATATCAATTTGCAGTCAAATAATAAGCAACGACTCAGGCCTCATGCACGTTGCAGCGGCGCTTAACATAAAAACGATTGCGCTTTATGGCTCGTCGGACCCTAACTTCACGCCACCTTTGAACCCCAAAGCAGACGTGGTTAGTTTAAGGCTGCCCTGTTCACCCTGCTTTAAACGTAAGTGCCCACTGGAGCATTTAGATTGTTTGAAAAAAATTACTCCATATAGAGTGATAAAACTTACGAGCTTTTAATGGGTGCTTGCTAACAAATAGCTAAGGTCTTTGCCGCGAAAAAGCATGTAGTTTCATATCTCTAGTAAGCGCTTTTTTAACACGTTAAGATTGGGCAGAGGCATTAGAAATGAAAGTTGTTTGTATAAGTTCAGAAAGGTATTGCACTATAGCGCAGGAGAATAGCGGTGCAATATCAACACATAGGTTACGGAATTAAAGGCTTCTATCGATTAGCCGGTTATGCGATAAGTAACGAGATGGATACAAGCATAAGTACAGAACGATTGAAGGTGCTAGAGTTTTGGACTAAACACGGACTTCAAGCAGCTATAGATCACAGCGGTAAGAGCAAAAGAACGCTGTATAAGGGGCGTAAAAAATGCCAAGATAAGGGTCTTAACGGGTTAGTGAGTCGCTCGACAGCGCGCAAGCAACGGCGACGACGTAATTGTCCAATAGCTATTTTGAAACAAATGCGCTATTGGCGAACTGAACCGCCTAACCTCGGCAAAGAACAGATGCATGTCTTATAAAACCTTGGTGCATAGAGCAAGGTATTGCCTGCCCCAGTACATCGACCATAGGGCGACTCATCTATGATGCTAAAGACAAAATGCGTGTTAGCCCGCCAAGATTGACGGCGCGAGGCAAGCTAAAACCCTATAAGCGCAAACCTGTAACAAGACGCCCCAAAGGCTACAAACCCCAGCGAATCGGTGAATGCGTTGGCATGGACGCAATAGAGCGCCGCATGTACGGCATGAAAATGCACATACTCACCTATATAGATGAGGTCAGTGACTATGCCCTTGCTATGGCGGTACCCGCCGTTACAAGTAAAGCGGCTAAGCAATTCTTTGAAGCGTGTTTCAAATTGAGTCCATTCGAGGTAGAAAAGATCATCACCGACAACGGCAGTGAGTTCAAAGGCGAGTTTGATTCCTTGTTGTCCGATGCACAAATAACCCATCTCTGGAGGTACCCAAGCAGCCCCAAGATGAACGCCGTCTGCGAGCGTTTCAACCGAACCATACAAGAACAGTTCGTCGACTATCACGAAGAGTTACTGTTTACCGATTTAGCCGCGTTTAATGAAAAGTTAGCAGATTGGTTAGTGAAACATAACAGCATAAGACCGCATAAAGGTTTAGAGTTAAAAACACATATTGCAGTATATTATTGAAAACAAACCACAGTGCAATATGTGGTGGACTCATACAAACTGTTGATTTGTCGGTTCTATAGGTTTAGTATGTTCAAAGCTTTATGCTGTACAAAAGAGGCATAGGCAGAAAAAGAAAGAATTTTTTATAATAATTAGGAGGTCGAGATGAGTGCAGTACAATCTGCTATTACTACTGCTGAACAACAGCATAGAATCTATAAGCAATTTGATTGGATCATTATCCCAATCGTTGTTTTAGTCGTTATTGGTGCGTTCCATATCCACGCCATGCTAACCATGGGCGATTGGGATTTTTGGATTGACTGGAAAGATAGACGTTGGTGGGTAACAGTCACACCTATTACGTTAATTTTCTTCCCAGCAGCGCTACATTATTTATTGTGGGAAAACTTTAGACTACCGTTTGGCGCAACACTAGCCTGTGCAGGCTTATTGATTGGTGAATGGGCAAACCGCGTTGCAAACTTTGTGCATTGGGCTTACTTCCCAATGAATATGGTTGTTCCTAGTGAAATTATTCCTATGGCGTTATGCCTAGATGCAATTCTCCTAGTGAGTAGAAGTTTAACTATTACAGGTGTTCTAGGTTGTATGGTTTGGGGTATTATTTTCTACCCTTCAAACTGGGCAATTATTGCACCATTCCACGTGCCAGTAGAATATAACGGAACAATGATGTCAGTAGCTGACTTGATTGGTTATAACTACGTTAGAACAGGTACACCAGAATATATCCGAATGATTGAAGAGGGCACACTACGTACCTTTGGTGAGGATGTAACGCCGGTATCAGCGTTCTTCGCGGGCTTTATCTCTGTGCTGTTCTACTTTGTATGGCTGGGCATTGGTAAATGGTTTGCTAAAACAACTTGGATGAAACGAATTTAATAGATGTCTGTCGGCTTGATGTCTTGCATCAAATTGACGATAAATTCATTACATTTAAAATATTAAAGATTGAGGAAGAATATGTTAAATATTAAAAAAACAATCGCCGTTCTGATTGCTATTACAGCAGGCTTTGTCGCTCTGTATGCAGCACCAGCGATGGCGCATGGTGAGAAATCACAAGCAGCTTACCTAAGAATGCGTACCTTGTTATGGTATGACGTTGAGGTGTCAACCACTAAGCTTCAAGTAAATGATGAGCTAGTGATGACGGGTAAGTTTTACTGGTTCTATGACTGGCCAAACAATATTGCTAAGCCAGAAGTAGCCTTCTTAAACATCGGTATTCCAGGCCCTGTGTTTGTTAGAAAAGCATCTTACATCAACGGTGTAAGTGGTACTAACTCAACACGCTTTGATATTGGTGAAACGTATGAATTCAAAGTTATCCTTAAGGCACGTCGTGCTGCACGGGTTCATATGCATGCATTAATGAATGTTAAAGAAGCGGGTCCGCTAATCGGTCCAGGACGTTGGGTTGAAGTAACAGGCGATATGGCTGACTTTACTAACGAAGTAACAACCTTAACAGGTGAAACGATTGACTTAGAAACATACGGCCTAGTAAACGCAGTTAAATGGCATATTTTCTGGGGTGTAATTGCTGCAGCTTGGTTGTTATATTGGATTTTCCAAGGACCAATCTTAATTCCACGTTACAAAAAAGTGAAATTATTGGGTGAAGACGCTGACGATATGATTACTGCAGGTAACCGTTTAGTTGGTGTGGTATTGCTAATTGGTACATTGGTTGTTGTAACTTGGAGTTACTTCAATGCATACGCTCAGTATCCGATTACAATTCCATTACAAAGTGGTCAAATCACAATTCCTGCATTACCCGATGCAGCACGTGGTGTAACTGCAGAAGTGGTTGATGCGAAATACCGTGTACCAGGTCGTGCTTTAGAGTTCTCACTTAAAGTAACCAACAATACGGATTCACCTATTAGATTAGGCGAGTACACAGCGGCTAATATTCGTTGGATGAATCCTGAAGTTTCACAAGCAGAACCTGCTGATAGTCACGATCCTGTGGCATCAAATGGTATGTCTTATGAAGGTGGTGCGGTATTCCCTGGTGAAACGAAGCTTCTTAAAGTGACATGTACAGACGCCGCTTGGGAAACATATCGTTTAGCTAAGTTGATCTATGATCCAGATAGCCGTTTCGGTGGTTTAGTTTTCTTCTTTGGTGAAGATGGCAGCCGCTCAATAGTTGCTATTGGTGGCCCACTGATTCCTGCCTTTATCTAAAGGCAAGTTGATATAAAGGAAAAGCCCTGCAATAGCAGGGTTTTTTTATGCGAACTAATTGCCTTATAATGTGTCGAATATTTTTTAATTGATGGAGAAGATGATGTCTAAAGTTTTCTATATAATCCTGTTAACGCTGATTGCCACAAATACTTGGGGGCACGGTGGTGTGATGAACGAGGGTAATGAGTGTAAATTACGCGTTGGCCCCTATGTAATGAATTTTTCTGGGTATCAGCCATCTAACAAGGTGTCACAACAGTTTTGTGATGATATGCCAACAGTTGGGAAGTCAATCATCGTATTAGATTTCATCGATAATAAATTACGCGATATGACGGTCAACTTTCGAGTCATTAAGTCTGACGTTGCTGCACTGGGTACAGATGAAGACGGTATCATCAATGATGATGAGTTAGCACAAACTCCGCATTTTGAAATACCTGCTAAACAGTACCCAACGGGGACCATGACTATTTCTCAAGACTTTACTGAAAAGGGTCACTTTATAGGATATGTTGTTGTGGAAGGTGAGAATGAGAAGTTTATATCAAGGTTTCCATTTTCTGTAGGCTACCCTAAGCCTGGCATTCCAGCGGCGCTAAAAGCACCTATTGCCGTATTTCTTATTATTATTATTATTATGGTATGGCTGGCGCGTAGAAAACCGGTTGTACTAAATGCGAAAAAAGAAGATTAGCGCTAAATAATGAAAAGATTTTCAGTTGTAGGCTTAGTGATAAGCGTGGTGACACTTAGTGTTATTGCGCTTTTTCTTTACGACCCCTATTTATTGTATGCGAGGTTTTATGAATATACAGGTATGCCAGGGTACCAAGCGGCGCCTCCTGCGCAAGCTAAAACTGATATAGGTAAAGTCACCATCTGTGACGAGCAGTACCCTGAGTGGCGCAAAGCTTATACGGTTGGTGGTATAAAAATACAAGCGTCTGATGCTTGTAATCCCGATAATCCCTATGAGGTGGCAGCTTTTGTTAGGGGCACGAATAACGTTATTATGCCGGTATTGATGAGAACGCAATTATCGGATGACGCCGTTATAAAAACTAACGATCGTGATGGCGACGGAGACCCTGATGATATTGTCATTCGCGTTGAAGTGGCTGAACTAAATGGCCGCTCACCTGATGGACTAGAGTTTATACCTGGCTTTGAAATAGCACCGGGTATACGACCTGGTGCATGGGTTTTTGCGCCCAAAAGCCGTGGCATGTCGACAGTCAATAGGCAGGATTTAAATGCAAACCGTTTGCTACGTTTACCTTCAGCGCCAATACGCGTCGAAGCAGGTGATAACGTCACCTTAATTTTGGAAAACACGCACTACTTCCCGCATACGATTCATTTGCACGGCGTGGATCATAGTTATAGCGAGACTGATGGCGTACCGCAAACCAGCGAAAAAATGACCATGCCGGGTGAGCAGCACGTATACAAAATCAAACCTCGCCATGCAGGCACGATGTTTTATCACTGCCACGTACAGGTACAAGTTCATATGATGATGGGTTTGCAAGGGCTGTTTATTGTTGAAGAAAATAAGCCAAACAACTGGGTTCAAACGTTTAACGTAGGTGCAGGAAAAGTCAGGTATCCATCGGTCGGTGTTAAAAAAGAGTATGCGCAAGAATACGATTTGCACTACCAAGCAATTGATACATCATTAAACAACCTAATCCAAACATCAAATGACCCGCGCCAACTCGCGAAAAAAATGAATCGTTTGTATGATATTACGGACGGGACAGACGATTACTTCATGCTTAATGGCCGTTCTTTCCCTTATACATTACGGGAGTCGCTGATTACTGTTGAACCTAATCAACATACTAAAATGCGGGTATTAAATGGTACCCCTGAAGTGATTGCGCTTCATACACATGGACATAAAGCGACGATTACCGCTTATGATGGAGTCGACGTAAACCCAGCAGCTAAAATTACCCGTGATGTTTATAGCGTGTCACCTGCGCAACGAATTGATTTGGATCTTTATACGAAAGATGATGGGCTTCATAGTTACGGTGATGGCGTGTGGCTTATGCACGATCATGCAGAGCGTGCGATTACAACCGATGGAATTGCACCCGGTGGTAATGTATCGCAAATTGTCTATCGCAAATACTTAAATAAAAACGCAATGGCTACGCTTCAAGGCGAGGATGTTAGTCCTTACTTTAGCCCTGAATACTATAAAGGTAATTTACCGTCGTGGTCTGCAGCGGATGCTTTTGGATTTTTCGACGATGTCGGCGGCCGTAGCATTGAAACCTACAAGGATGTTCTGCTAGTGATAGTGCTGGGTATGTTGATAGGCGTGCTGTTCTTATTATTAAATGTACTCTATAGCTTCTTGCATGAAACTTCGGTCAAATTGAAAAAAAGAGGTTCATGATGAAGGTTGGCTTGATGTTGCTTATCACTTTTGGACTGTATTCATCTGCGTCCTACTCAGAAATGAACCATGCTGGGATGAGAATGGGTGAGTGGGGTATGGTGATGCATGAAAATATTAGCCAATTACCACAAAGCTGCGCCAAGATTGAGGGCGTACAAGACGTAACAATCAAGGCTGGAAGAGAATACGCTAAAAAATATCCAGGAACAATTTTTGGCTATGATACGCACGAATTTAGTTTCCCAAAGTGCACGCGTATAAACTTTACGTTTATCAATGAAGATAATATTCGGCATCAATTTATGATCCACGGCTTGCCGACTTATTTACACCCGCAGGGCATGTTTCATATGGAGTTGTATAGAGAAGGTGAGGTTAAAGGCTCGTTTATCACACCAAACTCCGAGCAAACATATTTGGCGCATTGCGATGTTGCACAACATATGGAAAAGGGTATGAAGGCGCAAGTTAAGGTAGGGGGTGGAAGTGGTAATCTACCGTCTATTCCAGGTATATCAGGGCAGCTTAATCAAGATAACTACGGTTTTGATTTTGGGGCAATTAATATTGCGCTGACAATTGTTTTATTACTGGTTGGTTTTGTATTTTGCATGTTCTTTTTTGTTTGGCGGAATAAATAAATCTTCATGATTTATGTATGAAGGCTTAGTCGAAGCATATGGGCCCTTAGGCCTGTTCATCAGCTCCTTCATATCATCAACAATTGCTCCGGGTGGCTCTGAAGCTGTATTAGCCTATTTATTAACTAAGGAACAGTTCGTTCCCATCTATTTAGTGCTTTTGGCGACGGTTGGTAATACTTTAGGCGCGCTTACGACTTATTATTTAGGTGCTTTAGCAGCGTCTAATTTTCCACCTAAAAGTGCAAATAAGAAGCACTTTGATAAGGCAAACTTAATGATTCAGAAGTACGGTAGCGTAGCGCTTTTATTAAGCTGGTTACCTGTTATTGGCGATGTATTGTGTTTGGCCGCGGGTTGGGCCAAGCTTAATTTGTTTAGATCAACTTGTTTTATCGCACTTGGTAAATTTGCCCGTTATTTTTTACTTTCATTATTACTTAGCTAAGAAAATATGAACAAACCTTCACCCGCATTGTTCTTTGTTGAAGCAGACGTTGATCATCGAACTAATATAAGAGAAGACTTAAGAAGCGACATCGCTGATTATTACGATCAAAGTTACTGGGACTACAGAACGTCTTGGCTGAATAGTAAGAATCTGGCGATACATTACGGTTATTGGTCAGAAGCAACTAAATCACATAGCGACTCTTTGCTAGAAATGAACGAGGTGGTGGCCGCACAACTTAACCTAAAGGCAGGTGATTACGTGCTTGACGCAGGTTGTGGCATTGGTGGTAGTTCGATTTGGCTGGCTGAGAATTTCAACGTTAAAGTAACCGGCATTACGGTATCGCCTACACAGATAGAACAAGCTAAAAAGAATGCCAAACGTCGGGGTGTTGACCACCTTGTTGATTTTAAATTGGAAGATTACACCCAAACGTTATTTGAAGATGAAACCTTTGATCATGTGTGGGGCTTAGAGAGTATTTGTTACGCGTTAAAGAAATCTGATTTCGTTAACGAAGCTTTTCGCGTGTTAAAAAAAGGTGGCAGTTTCGCAATTGCTGACGGTTTTGCAGCCAAACGTGAGGTCACTCATAAAGAGTGGGCGCACGTTTTAAAGGTGCTTAATGGCTGGGTCATGCCGAATATGTCAACGTCTACTGAATTCGAAGGCTTTATGAAATCTAGCGGCTTTAAAAACATTTACTACAGAGATATAACCGAAAACACATTGCCCTCATCAAAGCGGCTATATTACACCGCTATTTTTACCTACCCTATGGAGAAAGTGATGAGCTGGATAGGTTTAAGAACTGCGGTTCAAAGCGGCAACTTTAACGCCTGTTTTGGCCAGTACCACGTGTTGCATGATGGTATTGGTTGTTACGGGTTGTTTTCTGCTATGAAGGGCCTTGACTAGTCGTTTAGACGGACAGATTAGAACCTAATCAAGGTTATTTCTTTTTGGCGTTTTTTCCACTCTTTAAAAGCTAATAAGCTCAATGCGGTGTCTTGATAAATCATGACTAGTTGTAGTTCATTTGGTGTGATAGATGTTTCGCAATCGACTGTAATTTGTCTCTGATTAGCTTCTCGAACTTTCCACTTGTTCTCTTCCTCACTGATTCTAAATTTAGACGTGTCACCTAGTTCATTGAGTGTTTGCTCAATTAAATACTTGCGCCGCTCTAAACAGCTTTCTTTTGGTAATTCACGTAAGCTTTTAGCTCTAATACCATAAATGATGTGTGATTTTGGTGTAGTTGAGTATTCATATTTAACAAACCGTTCATCCGCATTATTGGGTGTAAAAGTGATGTTTTTGTTTTCAATGAGATAGCCCTCAGGGATTTCGTTATCAATCTTGCCAAGGTAGATGTCAAAAATGCCGTTGATGGCAAATTTTTGGTTTAAATCAATATTATTGTCATCATTCACTTCACTACAACCAACTAGGAGTGTTAATAATGTGGCGCTCAATACAGTTTTAATGATGTTCATAATTATCTATGCGATTGTTTTTGTGAGATTAAGTTTCAATTTACCGAGATTTAGTGATGTCATCTTGGTGCTTAGACCATTCCACATAGCTTAATTTACTTAGTGCGGTGTCGCTGTATATCATGACGAGCTGACGGGTTGCTGCCGTTAATGAAAGTTCGCAATCGATGGTAATTTCACGTTGGTTATCTTCGCGAATTTTCCATTTATTACCGTCCTCGGTAATCTTAAGGGTCGATGTGTCGCCAAGTGTTGTTGTTATCTCTTGTATCATTTCGTTACGTTGTTCTTTACAGCTTCCTGTAGCGAGCTCACTCGAGCTTGTCACTTTAATGCCGTAAATGGTATGCGTGTTCGGTGTAACTGAAAAAGTATACGAATTGAAGTTTTTATGTGCTGTGTTAGGTGCGAAGCCAAAAGCCTTGTTATCCGTTAGGTAACCTTCAGGTAGTCCTGGGCCTTGGTCGCCTAAATTCAAGCCAAATACACCCTTTATTTTAAAAACTTTATTGGGGGCAGATGTTGCGCTATCTTGCCCGCAGCCTGACAAAAGCAAGGTCAAAAATATAATTGTTAGAAAGTTTTGTATTGCTCTCATTATGTGCACCCAATTAAGGTGATTTTGTTGCTGAAATTTTATAAATTCTACCGCTATAGTCATCGCTTAGATATATATTTCCAAGCTTATCTTCAACAAGGTCAACGGGGCGGCCGATGACCGTACCCCCGTGCTCGAAGCCGGTAATAAAGTCTCGTTGTTTTATTTCCTTGTCGGGCGTAATGGTGAGGGCCACAATCTTATAACCTGATTTTTCTGAGCGGTTCCACGAGCCGTGCAAGGAGACTAAAGCAGTATTGTTCAACAATAAGGTGTTATGTTTCGGGAATAATACGCTCAGCGGCGCGCTATGTGCCGTCATTTCATGGCTAGGAGCGCTTGTCTTAAGCTGCGAAGGTTTTGTATTAGCAAAATCGTTATCTGCGATTTGTCGGCCGTATTCGTATGGCCAACCATAGTGTTCACCTAGGTTTATCTGGTTAAGTTCTTCTGGCGGTGTGTCGTCTCCTAATAAGTCACGGCCATTATCAACACCGTATAGTTTTCTAGAACTATCCCAATCAATACCTACCGTATTTCTTAAACCGCTAGCGAACAAAACTTCGTTTGTCCCATCCAAGTTGTATTGAAGTATGCAGGCACGCTTAGGCGTGTTTTCATGGCAAACATTGCAACTAGAACCTATACTTACATATAGCTTATTATCAGGCCCTACCTTTACCGTCCTTGACCAATGGTTCCCACCGCCAGGGAAGCTATCTCGTATGATATAGCGAGGTGTGCCAAGAAATTTTCGCGCTGCTGCGTCGTAGCGAATACGTAATACGGCATCGGTTTCTGCGATATACAGCCAGCCATGGTGTAGTGCAATGCCATGCGGCCTATTTAAGCCTTTTAACAGGAGTTTGTTGCCGTCTGATAATCCATCAGCATTCTTATCAGCAAATACAAGCGTCAGTTGACCGAGGTTTGGGCGAGACACTATCAGGTCGCCTGTCTCCGTTATAGCCAGCGCGCGTGCCCCAGATAACTTATCAGCATAGCCTGTCATTGAAAAGCCATCAGCAATTACCAAACGTTCGAGCGTTTCTTCAGCGCTTAGTGAATTCGCGAACTGGAAAGGCATGTTAACCGTATACTTCTCAGGTAAGAATAGCCAAAACAAAAGCCCAGCCACGGCCATATAAAGAACGCCTTTAAGGTGCTGTTTCATATTAGTTGCTCTAGTAATTTCCGTTAAAGAATTCAATGAGTGCTGGGTTTTTATTGGGCCAGGTTGAATGTGACCCCGGCGCTTCGCAATAAAACGTTGCCGATTTTTCAGGGCATGTTTGGTATGCGCGACAACCATTTTCGTCTACCTGGCTCAGTATGTTACTGCATTGATTACAAGCCGCCCACCAATCAGCAGCTTGTCGGCCAAAGCCTTCAAAATGTGAATCATTAGCATTGTGAAAAACCATTACAGGCAAGGGTGTTGGGCAGTCGTACTGCTTCAAACTCTCACCATCCATACCCGCCGCACTGGGTGCAATAGCTGTTGGTTTAAATGTGGATGAAGGCAAGAAGGTTAGCGCGTTGGTAATCGTGCCACCGTCTGAATGTCCCGTGTAGTAGATACGCGAGGAGTCGATACACCATTTCTTCTGTATATCAGTAGGAATGCTGGATAGTTTTTTAATGGCTTTTAGCGACATGCGCAAATTGTTGGCGTATGCAATTACAAAACCCGCCTCGGTGGCTTGTTGGGTCAAATGAACGTGACGTTCAGATTTGCTTGAGCTGGTGCCAGCAGGCGCATACACGACGATGAGGGGGTGCGCAAAAGTGGCATTATAGTTAACAGGTGTACGGAGGTTATAGCCCGCATCGGCTTCAGTCTCGATATCGTTTGTTAGGCCTGTTGCCCCAAGTTTTTCGCTCGCTATACAAGACGCATGGCTTGTTAGAGGGTATTTGAACTGCGCGGGCTTTAATAAAGCGGGGTCGATAGGAGGACCCAAAAAAACAAAAAATCCAATTATGGCAAAGATAAAAAGAGCGACAAATGAAAGAATGATTTTCACCATAATAATGCCGCTCTAATTAATGTTGTTTTCAATCGCTACTTTACAATTTGATCAAGCTCACCGGCATTATATCGAACGACCATAGCTTCAAGGTCAATCGCCTTAATATTGCTAGCTTGGCCAGATGTGCCGAATGAGTTCATACGGGATTCGCAGATGCTTTGCATCGCATCGGTCGATGCTTTTAAAAACTTTCTTGGGTCAAAATTCTTTGGGTTCTCTTGCAAATGGCGGCGGATAGATCCCGTACTCGCTAGACGTAAGTCGGTGTCGATATTTACCTTCCGTACACCATATTTAATGCCTTCTTGAATTTCTTCAACCGGTACGCCGTAGGTTTGACCCAAATCACCGCCGTAATCATTGACAATTTTTAACCAGTCTTGGGGTACAGACGAGGAACCGTGCATAACAAGGTGTGTATTGGGGATGCGGTCGTGAATTTCTTTAATGCGTTTAATCGCGAGTGTATCGCCTGTGGGCGGCTTGCTGAATTTATATGCCCCGTGGCTCGTACCGATGGCAATAGCGAGTGCATCAACACCCGTTTTCTTAACAAAATCAGCGGCCTCTTCAGGGTCTGTCAGCATTTGTTCGTGGCTGAGAATTCCTGCAGCGCCAACGCCGTCTTCCTCTCCAGCTTCACCCGTTTCAAGCGAACCTAAGCAGCCCAGTTCACCTTCAACCGAAACACCGCAGGCGTGTGACATTTCGACCGCCTTTTGCGTTACAGCAACATTGTATTCATAGCTGCTGGGTGTCTTGCCGTCTTCTTCTAACGAGCCATCCATCATGACCGAGGTGAAGCCCAGTTGAATTGAACGCTGGCAGATAGCGGGGCTGGTGCCATGATCTTGGTGAAACACAACAGGAATATGTGGGTACTGTTCAACGGCCGCGAGGATTAAATGTCTTAAGAAGGAAGACCCTGCATACTTTCTTGCGCCGGCCGAGCCTTGAATAATAACAGGGCTGTTGGTTACGTCAGCGGCTTGCATGACGGCATGAACTTGCTCCATATTGTTAGCATTAAAGGCAGGTACGCCATAATTATTTTCTGCAGCGCGATCGAGTAATTGACGTAAAGAAATTAAAGCCATGTGGAGCCTCCTTGTAAAATTATTTAAATCGTAATGATGATGCGTAGTTTAACTTTTATAAGGTGTGTTTTCTATTTTTATACGGCTTTAAAAAAAGCATGGGACAAAAAAAGGCCACTACCCAAGGGCAGTGGCCTTTTATCGGCCGAGGCCTAAAACGAAACGGTCTTAGCTTTTTGGTGTAAAAGACGAAGCGCTTTCTTTAACGATGCTTAATACTTGCTCGTTATAAGCTTTTGTGTATTCAAACAAAGATTTGCTATCAGCAACAATTTTTTCGTAACCAGTTTGTGCTAGTTGGACTTGCTCTTTAGCAAAAACATTTAGTGCTTCAGGATCTTTAATTCCAGATGCAGCTTTAATCCGAGCTTCAGTTAGTTCGACGTAGTTTTTAGCTGCTTCTTGTTGTGAAGCGGCAATTTTTTCGAATTGAGCTTTGTTTAATTCGATTAGTTTTTTAATTGGATCTGCAAAAGCGTTAAAATCATTCATGGTATTTCCTCTTTTCTAATTTAAGTTAGGCGAAGTATACAGTATTAAATATTGCATTGCAACAAACACTATTTTTTCATGTCTTTTAATTCTTTATCAATTTCTTTTTTAAGCTGTGAGGTGCTTTTTTGAAATAATTCGATCACCTCTGCGTTATAGCCCGTCATCGCTTCGAATAACGAGCGGCTGTTTCCCACCATTTTTTCGTAATTACTTTGGGCGAGTGCCATTTGATCAGTCACAAAACTGGCGAGCGCTACGGGGTCCTTAATTTCAGCAGCGGCTTCCATACGTCTTTTAACGAGGGTTTTATAATCCTCGGCTGCTTGTTTTTGTGTCGCCATCAACGTGTCGAAGTGTTGGGTGTTTAATTCAACGAGTTTTAAAACGGGCTGGGTGAATGCATTAACGTTTTTTACCATTATGTTCTCCAGTTCTATATTTATCTGGTTAGGCGAATACCTCTTTAATTATCGCTTGAATACTTAAGGCCGCTTGGCGTGGATTATCTGCATCGCGAATGGGCCGCCCAACGACAATATGATCGGCCCCATTGTAGAACGCTTGTTCAACACTCACAACTCGTTTTTGATCGTCCTCTGGACGGTTGTCAACTGGGCGTATGCCGGGTGATACAACTAAGAAATTTTGGCCTAATGAGTCGCGCAAGCCAGGCGCTTCTAGGCCAGATGATATTACGCCATCACAACCTAGTTCTATGGCCCGCTTTGCGCGTGACGTGACGAGCTTTTCAACATCACATTCAAAGCCCAAGTCGTTAAGATCGCCACGGTCTAAGCTTGTTAGTACGGTAACAGCAAGAACTTTTAAATTACCCTTCTGTTCAGCGGCGGCTTCCATAATGGCGTTATTGCCATGAACGGTAACGAAGTCTACCTTTTTGTCGCTGAGTTGTTTAACGGCGCGGCCCACGGTTGCTGGCACGTCAAAAAATTTAAGGTCAACAAATATGCGTTTGTTTTGTTCGTTCAGCCAGTCGATTAGTTCAAAATAATTGCCCGACATAAATAACTCAAGCCCGATTTTATAGAAAACAACACTGCCACCCAATTTAGTAACGAGCGCTTTTGCACTAGGAATATTAGGTACATCTAGCGCCACGATGAGGCGTTCGTTAACGGGGATGGGTTTGTTTGAGATCCAAGACATGTAGGTGCTCCAATAGGTTTAATTTTCGCATTATTATACCCTCAAGGAATTGCTTTCGCTTAGCCATCTTTATGCTATAGCTTGTAGAAATATTCACAGCCTTTTATAGCCGTAGTATTTAGACTCGTTTATCCTAATCACTTTATTTAAGGACAAGAGTTTTCAATGCACGTTATTTATTTACACGGTTTTTGTAGCTCGGCGCTGTCGTTTAAAGCGCAGTTGGTTAAAGAGTACGTTGAAGATCGTGAGGAACACTCGATTTTCTTAGTTGACCTCCCACACGTCCCAGCGCAGGCGATGTACATAGTTGAAGCACATATCAGAACATTGGGAGATGAGCCTTGGAGTTTGGTGGGTTCTTCTCTGGGTGGATACTACGCGACCTATTTAGCGGAGAAATATAATAAAAAAGCGGTGCTAATCAACCCAGCGGTTAGGTCATATAGCTTGTTGGAGCCTTTGTTAGGTGATAACACGAACTATCATTCGCAGCAGACATTTGAATTGACAGTTGAGCACCTAGAGCAACTAAAAGTTTTATATGCGGCTACACTCAAGGCGCCAAAAAACCTGCTATTACTAACGAAGACAGGTGATGAAGTTTTAAACTTTCAAGATGGCGTTGATTATTACGAGGGTGCGACGCAAGTCGTTATACAGGGCGGTGATCATGGTTTTGATGATTATGCCGATTACTTAGACGTAACATTTAAACATTTGATGGAGTAGGCAATGGTTGAAGGTCATTTAAAGAAAATGCAAGCCACGCTAGGCGTGAACGATGGGGAAACTGTAAATTATGTTTTACCCGTAGGCGATACATTAGTTGGGCTAAACCAATACCTGGGTAAAACAATTCGTTTAGCCTTTAAAGGTGAGATAAATTGCACGCATTGTGGGCGGAAAACCAAAAAAAGTTACAGCCAGGGTTTTTGTTATGTGTGTATGACGAAGCTCGCGCAGTGCGACCTGTGCATTATGCGGCCGGAAACGTGCCACTATCATTTGGGTACCTGTCGCGAGCCTGAGTGGGGCGAAAAATTTTGTATGCAAGATCATTTCGTGTACCTAGCAAACTCATCGGGCTTAAAGGTGGGTATCACACGCCATACACAAGTGCCCACGCGTTGGATAGATCAAGGCGCGACGCAGGCATTACCCATTTTTAGGGTTAAGACTCGGTTGCAATCCGGGCTCGTCGAAACCGCGCTAAAGAAATATGTTGCAGATAGAACGGATTGGCGAAAAATGTTGAAAGGCCAGGCGGAAGAAAAGCAGATGTTTGCAGAGCGAGATAGATTGCTGGAGGAGGCCTGCAGTGAATTAGAGGCTATTCAAAAAGAGCACGAAGCAGGGCAGGTTGAATTATTGAGTGATGCTGAAGAGGTTGCTATTACGTATCCGGTTATAGAATACCCAGAAAAAGTATCATCGATGAACTTTGATAAGACCCCTGAAATAGAAGGCGTCTTGTTAGGCATTAAAGGACAGTATCTTATTTTGGACAAAGGCGTGCTCAATATACGTAAATTCGGTAGCTATAACGTCGTGTTTGATGCCTAACTCAAACCCTAGTAAAGATTGCAGGCCGGCGGCGGTCATATTTTCTCAAGGCGATGAAGTTATCAACGGTGCGACGGTGGACACGAATGCGGCTTGGCTAGCGGAACACTGTCAAGAACTTGGGTTTAATATCATTCGGCATATCACCGTGGCAGATGATTTGGACGACATTGTGCACGCGATGCAAGAAATTGATGGGTTTGCGGACGTGTGCCTGAGCACCGGCGGGCTTGGGTCAACGCAAGATGACTTGACTATGCAAGCGTATAGCTTGGCATTTGGTGTTGAATTGGAATTTAACGAGAATGCCCTTAATGCAATGACTGCGTATTTCAAGGGAATGAATCGCCCGATGCCAGACGTTAATCGAAAGCAGGCGTATGTACCAGCCGACACGCGAATAATCGATAATCACTGGGGGACTGCGCCGGGTTTTATGGGTAAAGCCAAACGTTGCTTATTTTATTTTATGCCGGGAGTTCCGTATGAAATGAAAAAGATGGTGGAGTCATTTGTAAAAGAAGATTTACGAAAAATGTTCAAAGTTAATAAGCAAAAGCTAGTAACGCTTCGTACGACAGGGCTTGGCGAGTCGGCGATACAGCAAAAGTTAGATGAATTTGCAATCCCTAAAAATGTTCGCATAAGTTTTAGAGCTGGATTGGCAGAAAATGAATTGAAACTGTATTTTTCAGATACTGCGCTCGACGTAGAAATTGAGTTATTGGTAGAGCAAATTAAGACGGCACTTGGCAGAGGTGTTTTTGCTGTGGATGGTTTGGGGCAATCAGTTAAAAGCTTACCCGATTTGGTTGACCAGCTTATGCAAGAAAAAGGCTTGTCGCTGCAAGTGGTTGAAACATTAACGCAAGGTAAGATATCTCAGCAGTGTTCTTCGACTTGGCTCAAAAACACGAAAATTTATCCAAGGGTAGCTGATGTGTTAGCTGAACTGAACATATCAGGTGATGAAATAAATGAAGAGATTGCTACACAGTGCGCTGCATACTATATGGGAAAAGGTACGAGTAAGCTCGTGTTGGTGCAGTTGTACGACGTGGTGTCTGATAGTGAAGGAGTTATTTTCACAGCGCTGGTCGGTAAAGATATTTCTGAGTCGTCGACTAAAAAAATTAAAGGAAGGTTAGAATTGCAACGTGTGTCAGCAATGGCGAGCGCTTTCGAGCGCATGAGGGTAGTTTTAGAGCAGTAACAAACCATTCTTGTCTTTACTGCCAGCTGTTTACAGAGGGTTGCTTGTATAATGTTGTCAGTTTCTCCATTCCATTGAATATATTTCAGAGTTAGATTGTAAAAACCGCTATGCCATTATTGAAGTTAGACAAAGTTAGTATTGCATTCGGCATCAAGCCGATTTTAGATCAAGTTGAATTGCAGATTGATGAAAGTGAACGTATAGGGCTGATTGGCCGTAATGGCGAAGGTAAATCTACGTTGCTAAAAGTGTTGGCTGGTGAACATTTGCCAGACTCAGGGCAAGTATGGCGGCAAGCAGGTGTCGTAGTATCCACGTTAGAACAGTCACCGGTTTTGCCTGTGGGCTTAACCGTATTTGAGGCGGTTGCTGATAGTTTGGGCGATGTGGGTCATCTAGTGAGTCGTTATCATGTGCTTTTATTGGATACAGATGTCGATTTGGAAGAGCTGGGTAAGTTGCAACATCAGCTCGAAGTGAAAGATGGTTGGTCCCTTCAACAACGAGTTGAATCAGTATTGAGCCGTTTAAATCTTCCTGCTGATAAGTTAGTTGATTCGCTTTCGGGTGGTTGGAAAAGACGTGTGGGCTTGGCACGGGCGTTGGTTATTGAACCAGATGTGCTCTTGCTGGATGAACCGACTAACCATCTTGATATGGAGACAATCATTTGGCTAGAAAAGCAATTGGCCAGTTTTAAAGGTGCGGTTATTTGTATTACCCACGACCGTGTCTTTCTGCAAAATATAGCGAAGAGAATTATAGAAATAGATAGAGGGCTTTTAACCAGTTGGTTGTGTAAGTATCAACAGTATTTGGAGCGTAAAGCGGCAGCGCAAGAATCTGAAGCTAGAACGAATGCTGAGTTTGATAAAAAATTAGCCAGAGAAGAAGTCTGGATTCGGCAGGGAATCAAAGCAAGAAGAACCCGTAATGAGGGACGAGTAAGGGTTTTACAAAAGCTCCGTGAGCAGAGAGCAAAACGAAGAGACATTTCAGCCGGGGCTAAAATATCGGTAGATAAGGGTGAAAAATCTGGCAAATTGGTCATAGAGGCTGAAAATGTTTCAGTATGGTTTGATGGTAAGCCTTATGTTAGTGAGTTTAGTTGTCGAATGATGCGTGGCGATAGGGTGGGCCTTGTAGGTCCCAACGGTATTGGTAAAAGCACTCTGATAAAAGCTTTGCTTCAGCGGATTGAGATTGACAGTGGTACCGTAAAACATGGCACTAAATTGCAGGTCGCCTATTTTGACCAGCACCGAGATTCGTTGGATTTAGAAAAAACAGTTATCGACATCGTTGCAGAAGGGCGGCAGAGCATTACCATTAATGGTCGCGATAAACACATCATTAGTTATTTAGGTGATTTTCTGTTTTCACCACAGCGGGCGCGCTCGCCCGTCAAAGTGTTATCAGGTGGTGAGAGGAATAGGGTTGTGTTGGCGCGGTTGTTTAGTCAACCCGCAAACTTCATCATCATGGATGAACCGACAAATGATTTAGACGTAGAAACCTTAGAGCTTTTGGAAGAACTGTTAGTTGAATACACAGGCACTATTATACTGGTAAGCCACGACCGTCAATTTTTAGAAAATGTAGTAACGAGTTATTGGAATTTCGAAGGGAATGGGGAAATAACAGAATACGTAGGTGAGCCGCCTAAGTGGGCAAAGTGGGTGCGGGGACTTAAAGAGGGTTCAGATAAAAAAGAGAAAACTGAGCTTAAAAACAGACCAGAGCAAAAGGAAAAACTAAGTTATAAGCTTAAACAAGAATTAGAAGAGATGCCTTTGCAAATAGAAAAGCTAGAAGAGCAAGTAGAAACGCTTCAAACGGTAACGTGCGATGTGGCGTTCCAAAAAAATGACAGTGAGTTTATCCGCGCTACATTAGATGAATTATCAGAACTAAGTGAATCGTTGAAAGAGAAGTACCAACGTTGGGATGAGCTTGAATCAATGGGCTAAAAACTTATTAGCTTATCTTTTCAGCTGATATAATTTAGCGCGTAAATTCTAGGTGTTCAGGTTAAGATTCAGGAGAGATGTCAGAGTGGCCGAATGAGCACGCTTGGAAAGCGTGTGTACCGTAAGGTACCGAGGGTTCGAATCCCTCTCTCTCCGCCATTACCATTTATAAATCAACAAGTTACAATATATTTTACGCTATACCCCACATCCTGCCCCACATTCTAAAAACGATGGTTTGTCTTCAAAATGCATTATAAACATTAATGAATTTGTTGGTCGTTGGTTGATAATAATCGGTATATAAGCCATTTGTAAACGGCTCTTTTAGCCACTCTGGGCGATGAGGTGTATTTCTCAAACCACCTCCAGTCAGCTTCTTCAATAACCTGCCTATGTAATGGGTGAATACTATTTTCATTGAAGAACGTAGTGATGCTTCTATTGATGATGGCGGGGTAATGTTCAGCCTTTGGCTTTTCAACCGCCACAATATCCAACCGACTTAATAACGCATTGGGCATGTGCTTTACAGAATTAGCTGTACACAGTCAACTGATGTGTGAGAAGTCACAGTTCCCACACAAATATTCATTAAAAGTACGTTTTGAGGTGGTGGGTTCTAGAAGATTAAGTAAGGTGTCTAAAATACGCCCATTGTGATTACCACCACCACTCTTATCCGCCTCATCAATCATAATCACAGGATTTGCTATCTTATGTTCATTAATTAATGAGATAGGCATAGAAGGGCGTCCACTTGACCAGCCTCGTGCCGTACCCGCCAAATCTCGGTTGTCGCTCTTACCCGCAAGAGAGATGGCTCTGAAAGGAACTTGCATCAACTGGCTAAACCTCATGGCACAGGATGTTTTACCAATCCCAAGCTCTCCCAGTATAAGAAGAGGGGGGAATATAAAAGCCCCCTTTACCCAGTAGGCGAATTTGTAATGAGAATATTAGCTTTTTCGTCAAAGCATGGAACCAGGGGAACTGATTATCTAGTACGCACTGCTATTTAGATCGCCGATTTTAATTAACTCAATTGTGGAGGTGGTTAAATTGTCGTACCGCCCACACGTACTCAGCACACTTTTATTACCACTGAGTTCAAAGGCGAGTTTGATTCCTTGTTGTCCGATGCACAAATAACCCATCTCTGGAGGTACACAAGCAGCCCCAAGATGAACGCCGTCTGCGAGCGTTTCAACCGAACCATACAAGAACAGTTCGTCGACTATCACGAAGAGTTACTGTTTACCGATTTAGTTGCGTTTAATGAAAAGTTAGCAGATTGGTTAGTGAAACATAACAGCATAAGACCGCATAAAGGTTTAGAGTTAAAAACACCTATGCAGTATATTATTGAAAACAAACCACAGTGCAATATGTGGTGGACTCATACACGCCCTTGACTTAAAGCAAATAGACATTAAAATGGGAATCATTATCATTCTCGTTTAAGAAATCATGGCTAATTCGAACGACAGCATTTATGTACAACTCAAAAATATCGAGCTGGGAAGGAAGGCTTTATTATGTCGAGATAAAATTAATCGCCCGTTAGAAAAAAAACTATTAGCACTCGGGTTTTCTAATTTAATCCCTCTCAGCGTGACACAAAAAAGAAAAGGCGGCCTCGTCGTCAGCGTTGGAAATGCACGCATCGCACTAAACGATGCTCTTGCGAGCCAAGTCGTCTTAACCTATCTATGACAAAACAATGCTGTGAATCAACCAGCCCACCACCCGTGCGGAAAAGCAATCCAACGGTCGCTGTTATTGGTAATCCGAATTGCGGAAAGTCCACACTTTTTAATAGCATTACTGGGATTAAACAAAAGGTAGGTAACTGGCCTGGGGTTACTGTTGAACGACGTGAAGGACAAGCTAGTGTTAACGACACACAATTTACCTTAGTTGATTTGCCCGGCGTTTACGCATTAGACACCGACAGACAATCAGTAGATGAACAGATAGCGAGAGACTATATTTTATCGGGCCAAGCCGACGTGTTGCTAATCGTCGCAGACGCTTCTAACCTTGAGCGCAGTCTATTTTTAATCAGTCAACTACTTGAATCTAATATGCCTGCGGTGTTGGCGCTTAATATGATGGATGTGGCCAAATCACGCGGTATGGAGATCGACCTAGACGCTCTTTCCGATGCTATTTCGTGCCCCGTCATACCCACAATGGCACGCCAAAATAAAGGCATACAACCATTACTAAGCGCCCTCTCAATTTGCTTAACCAATAAGCAAACAACGGCTTTCAATGTGCCCTACCCCGACATCATTTCCGGTGCCGTTACGCAAATTGTTGAAACGTTTACAAGCACGAACAACACGTTAACTTTTGCAAAAAATTGGCAAGCCCTGCAGTGTTTAGAAGGTTACTACTCGGCAATCGCAACAGATGATATCAAAGAACTAAGCCAACGACTACAAAAAGACATACACGCTCATACGGGCGAAGATGCAGACACTTTAATTGCAGCTAGTCGCTACGAGTTTGCGCATACATTAATAGCAGGCGTTGTCGCACAATCTACGCAAGTCGGCCCAACATGGTCTGACCGAGTGGACAAGGTTGTATTGAATAATTATCTTGGCTTACCGGTATTCTTTCTCGCTATCTACTTAATGTTCAGCATCACCATTAACTTTGGCGGTGCGTTAATTGACTTCTTTGACATCACAGCCGGTGCACTATTCGTCGATGGCTTGAAAATTCAATTACAAAACCTTGGGTTTCCTAACTGGTTTCAGGTGCTTTTGGCCGATGGGTTGGGTGGCGGCATTCAAGTGGTTGCAACTTTTATTCCTATTATTGCTACCTTGTATTTTTGTTTATCCATTCTCGAAGATTCAGGCTATATGGCGCGTGCTGCCTTTGTCATGGATCGCTTTATGCGTAAGCTTGGCCTGCCCGGCAAAGCCTTTGTACCACTCATTGTCGGCTTTGGCTGTAACGTACCCTCCATCATGGCGACTCGTACACTAGAAAAGCAGCGCGATCGGATAATGACCGTGATGATGGCGCCCTTTATGTCATGTGGTGCTCGTCTATCTGTTTACGCTTTATTCGCCGCCGCATTCTTTCCACAGTCAGGCCAAAACATCGTTTTTTTACTCTATATTCTGGGTATAACTGCCGCAATTTTTACCGCATTGCTACTTAAAAGCAGCGTACTTGAAGGCGAATCCGATGGCTTCCTTATTGAATTACCGCCCTACCATCGACCCGCCGTTAAAAGCTTACTCATTCACACATGGGAACGGCTAAAAGGTTTCGTCATGGAAGCAGGCAAGTTTATTGTGATGATGGTCATGGTCATCAATGTTCTAAATTCAGTCGGTACCGACGGCAGCTTTGGCAACGAAAACAGTTCAAATTCTGTGTTGAGCGAGGTCAGCAAAACCTTTACCCCTGTTTTTGAACCGATGGGGATACAACAAGAAAATTGGCCCGCGATTGTTGGCATCTTCAGTGGCTTGCTCGCCAAAGAAGTTGTAGTTGGAACACTGGATGCGGTTTATTCAAATTTAGAAGGTGATGTTGGCAACGACGATGAAACGTTCAGTCTTAGCGCCAAGGTCTCTGAGGCCTTAAGCATCACTCAAGACAATCTGAGCGACGCCTTCCAAAATATGGGTGACCCACTTGGTTTGCGCACCTTAGATGCAAATAGCAATATTGAAGAGGCCGCTGCTCAACAAGAAGTCAGCCACGCACTCTTTGGCACGCTCGTAAAATACTTCGATGGCAAGATTGGTGCCTTTAGCTACCTGTTGTTTATACTTTTATACGTGCCGTGTGTGGCTGCCATAGCCGCCGTTCAACGCGAAACGGGCACACGCTGGGCCTTATTTTCAGTGTTTTGGAGTTTATACCTCGCCTACAGCATGGCGACCTCATTTTACCAAATCGCAACCTTCTCAAGCCACCCTACACAAAGCTTGTTATGGGTAGGCGCCTTTAGCGTTGGGTTCTTAGCTATCTGGTTAACCTTGCGTCAAATGGGACAAAAATTATTGGCCATTAATCCATCTATCCCAACCAGCGCATGATTTTATTAGAAATAAGAGACTACTTAAAGGCTGCGGGTAGCGCCCCTGTACGAGATATAGCGCTACACTTTAAAATTACCCAAGATGATGCAAAATCAATGGTCGAACATTGGGTTAAAAAAGGTTACGCGAAGAAATTACCCGAAGGCTCACTATGTCAAGGGGGGTGCCGAAGCTGCGACCCAGAAACGATTGATATTTATCAGTGGAATCCGTAAGCACGGATTTACTTCGTTTGTTCGCTTTCTAACAGTGGCGAATTCAACCCATAAGTGCAACAGTTCCATTTAAAAAATAGTCTTCACCAGTCATCTTAGCAAAAACCTCAAATGGAGTCTTATACTCCAAACATTTCCTAGGTCTATT